>JABXGX010000123.1 GCA_016550405.1 archaeon
AAAAAAGATGGCAATTGGACCCACAGAATGGATTCAACTCATACCCCTCTGGTTACCTTTCGTCGGTGCCCTCATCCTTGGGTTACTAGGTAAATTCTGGCAGGACCGACGCAAGACAAGTTTAGGCATACTTGCTGCCCTATTCTTCATCGTAGGTCTACTAATCATATTTTGGCCGCTTCAAATTACAACTCTTTGGGGAGGGTCAACTTTAGGGCTCTACTGGCAGGTACTCGCTAGTGGACCGATCGAAATCTGGTACTGGCCCTTGGGTGCTTTTGATGCTTCCACCGGTGCCACTTTCTTCCGTATCGACATGCTCACCGTGTATATGTCCGTCATCTTCATCTTTCTCGCCTTCTTCGTTGCTCTCTATTCAATCAAGTATATGGAGCATGACACTCGTCTTCCACTTTACTATGCGCTTCTCCTCACGCTAATCGGTGGCATGATTGGAGTGGTTTTTGCAGGTGATTTCTTTACGCTTTTCATACTCTGGGAAACCATGTCAATCAGTAGCTATGTTCTCGTTGCCTTCCGCCGAGAGGAAGCGGAACCTCTCGAAGCTGGTATCAAATACCTGCTTCTCAGTGCTGTGGGTTCAACCTTGATCCTCTTCACTATGTCCATTCTTTATGGATTAACAGGCACACTCAACCTTTACCAAATCGGACCGGCTCTTGCTGCACTCCTCGCGGGACCACCACCAGCGACTTCTGCCGTATACGGTGTACTCGTTTTCACCATTGTAGGATTAGTGATTGGTTTTGGTGTCAAAGCTGCTATTGCCCCGCTCTCTACCTGGCTTCCTGATGCTCACCCAGCTGCTCCTAGTGGCATCAGCGCCATGCTAAGCGGAGTCGTCATTATGACTGGTGCTTATGCGATTATCCGGCTAATGGTACTTTTCTTTGACCCCTATCTTTTCATCTATTATGGAGCTGTTATCAGCTGGTTTGCACTCTTCACAATGATTTATGGAAACCTCATGGCGCTCACTCAAAAGGATCTTAAACGCCTTCTCGCCTATTCGACCATCGTGAATGTTGGCTTCATCATCTTCGGCTTCAGCATCGCTATGATGCCTCATGCCCCGTGGGTTCCCCAAGAGGCTCTAACCTACTCGGTGACCGGAAGCTTACTCCATATCTTCAGCCACATGCTCGCAAAGGGTATGCTCTTCTTAATCTCCGGTATCTTTCTACACCAAATCGGAACTCGCGATATGGATAAACTCCAAGGTGTTGGCCGCCGCATGCCTTTTGTGATGTTCTGCTTTACTATCGCTGCTCTCTCCCTTGCTGGTGTTCCCCCGCTAGTCGGCTTTTACAGCAAATTCTACATCATTTGGGGCTCAATCGTCGCCAGCGCCTATCTTGCCACCATTATCATGGTTCTGATGAGTGCCTTCAGCGTTGTCTATTACCTACGGATGATTCAAATCCTCGTATTCGCTGAACCAAGCCCTGAAGCCGCCACAGCGAAGCGACCACACTGGCTCTTTCTCTTCGTCATTGGGGTTCTAATGATCTTCATCATCCTCCTCGGACTCTTCCCTGGTGCCTTCGTTGACTTCGCAACACAAGCTGCTGGAGCTCTACCACTTCCCCCTATTCCAACTTCATAAAAGAATTAACGCCCACCTTTTAGTGGGCGTCTTTGGATTTTTTCTTCCGATTCACTGACGCAATCCACCATAGCGTTCGCTGTTGTGTGTCAGCTACATTAAATCCGATGTCCTGTAATCTAGCCCGAATGGCATCTGCTTCTTGGTAGTTTTTCTGATTTCGTAACCGACTTCGTTCACTCAACAATAACTCGATTAGAGATCTAACTATTGGATCAGGCTTAGGACGGATTTCTCGGGTGTAAAGGTCGCCAAACAAGATACTACCCGCTTCATCAAAGAAGTGAAGCAAAGCATTCGCCGTTGCTACGCTGAAATCGGGCTGCGTCTCGAGTTGCCCGTAGATTCGATTTACGAGGCGAAACAACTGATTTACAGCTCGGCCAGTACTGAAATCATCCAGTAGTGCTGTAACGAACTCTGCACGCCTTTCCAGAATAAACCGTGCTTCTTTGGGTTGATTTTCAGGGACATTAGGCTCAATTGTGGTCACGCTCTGTAAGCGGTTTAGCAATTGGCGTAGACGTTCCAGTCGTTGCCCAGTACGCTCCAACTCTTTCAATGTGAAGGTAATCGGTTTACGGTAATGGGTTGCCAAAAGAAACAGCCGTAACGTCGACGCACCAAAAATTTCTACGGCTTCACGAACCGTCAGAAAGTTTCCGGTGGACTTTGACATTTTTTCTTCACCTAAGTTTAAGTGACGGACATGCATCCAATACCGAACATACGGCTGACCAGTGGCTGCCTGGCTTTGGGCAATGGAATTCTCATGGTGGGGGAATAGGTTGTCTTCTCCGCCACCCGAAATATCCAAGGTAGGTCCCAGATACTTCATCGACATGGCGCTACATTCGATATGCCAACCAGGTCGCCCAGGTCCCCAGGGGCTAAACCAAAAAGGCTCACCGGGTTTCGCCTGCTTCCAGAGAACGAAATCTCCGACATGTTCTTTGTCATATTGATCCTTGTCGACTCGTCCACTCGCCCCCGCCTGAAGAGTGGCAGGATCAAGGCCCGCTAACTGTCCATACTGAGGAAACTTGCTTATCCGAAAATACACTCCATCCGCTGCCTCATAGGCAAACCCGCGGTCCAGCAGCTGTTGGACTAACTCAATCATCTCTTGGATGTGTTGGGTCGCAATAGCATAGGTATACGGATCCCGGATTCCTAAGCTGTGACGATCCCGGTAGTAGTCTTGGGTATGTCGTGTAGTAAGTTGCTGAAAGGCTTCACCACTTGCTCGAACGCGTTTCAGGATGTTGTCATCTACGCTGATATCGGTGATGTTGGAAACATGTCGTATCTCATAACCCAGATATTCTAGAAATCGTTCCACCACGTCCCAGATGATATAGGTTCGGGCATGACCAATATGCATTAGATAGTTCACGGTCAACCCACAAGTATACATTCGAACTTTGCCCGACTCGAGTGGGACAAATGGCTCCTTCTTTCGGGTCAACGAATTGTAAATCAACAAATTCGCTAATGTTCGACGACGAGACTGCGATGTCACCACAACCTCCCTCCACCGGACTTTATGCCTTTACTCTTCTTTCCATTAACTGCAAATAGTTGGCTTTGCTCAGAAAAGGGGATGGTGTGTGGTGTCACCGGGGGGCTAATGAAGGCAAACTAAATTCCCCATGGTAATTCACCAACCGTGATAAATTTCTGGTTTACACATAAATGTTACGGGTTAGGCAAACTCAAGAGCCCAAACTAGAGGAAGCCTTTTTTACCCAACCGTTACTGTTGTCCTCTACTCCGAAGTGAATCAACCGTACCGATGGTGTAAGAATTGGCTCCGATGTTCCCAGCGAAAATGAGCAACCTCACAGCCATAGTCCTCGATACGGAAATGGACGCCGCACTCCGCCTTATTGCAAGCACCGGTTTTGTCCATTTCGCAGATGTGAAAGAAAGCCAAAAGAAGCATCTCAAGTCCCTTATCCCCGTTGAACCATCTGAGCGCTTCTACTATTTATCAAATCTGCTAACACGCATTACTCAACTCATCAGCGATATGAACGTGTATCGCGGAGGAAAAGTCAAAACCCTCTTAGAGGTACCTGCTATTCCCGACGAGACCTATTTCGAAAAAATAGAAAAAACCCTCAAAGCCCTTGAGGATAACTATACTGACCTTGCCCAACAACTAAGCACCGCAGAAGCCAAAGAGGATAAAAAAACAGCAAAGACCCTGAAAAAAGAAATCGCGGCAATCGCTGACAAACAGCGCTTCACCATTCTAGGCTGGGAAGAACTCGTATCTCGTGAACATAAAATCGAAGAAACAAAGACACTCTTTGGTAAAACCAAACGCACCTACGTCATGTATGGCTGGATCCCAACCAAAAAGGTCAAGAAATTCACCAAAACGGTTGAAGAACAAAAAACACTCAACATCGCCCTTACCATTCACAAGCACACCGATAAACCCGAACATGGTCACTACCCCGCCGATTACGGACCACTCGAAGGCGAAGTCGAACCCGAAGAACCCACCGCCCCACCCACCAAGCAAACCAACCCTCGCTGGCTCCGCTCCTTCCAAAATCTCACCAACGCCTTCGGGCTCCCCAACCACACTGAAATCGATCCCGCCTGGTTCATGGCCCTTGGCTTTCCAATCATATTCGGTTTGATGTTCGGCGACATCGGTCACGGGATTCTCCTTTTCTTGTTTGCATCCCTTGGTTTCATTGCGAAACGCCGTAAGGTCGACGCTGGTGAGATGGTTAATTACTTCATTCAGGGTTCTGGGATGATTATGGTTATCGCCATAGCATCGATCTTTTTTGGTGTCTTGTATGGCGAGTTCTTGGGGATTGATATCACTGGGCTGCAACTCAATGGCGTTTATG
>JABXGX010000124.1 GCA_016550405.1 archaeon
AACGTGTTACTGAAGAGGGAATCCCGAATATCATTCCCCAAATTGATAACGCTCATAGATTATCCTTTGCTGATATGAGCGTTGATCGTGTCTTTGCTCTCGCATGTCTTCCTGAAATTCCTGAACCAGTGAAGGTTCTGCGAGAAGTATATCGTATTCTTAAACCGGATGGGCTTGTTTCGTTAGCTGAGTTCGCTCCAGACCCAGATTATCCTCTTCGCCGTACTGTAAAACGTTGGGCAACAGATGCAGGTTTAGAATTGCATAGTGAATATGGTAACTGGTTCTCATACCAGCTTAATTTCAAGAAAGGACCTTCTGAGACGTAAAGGCCACATTCTGGAAAAACTGAACAATTACAATTATCAGAGATTTTTCCAAAATGATTTCATCTGGATAAACGCGAACCCATTTCCCACGTTAGTGTGCGTTCCTCCAACCTCCTATGATGCTGCTACAAATGTGAGCGCGCTCGTAGCGAGTACAGATCCAGTTGCCCTCGATTATTGGGCTGCAAATTATATCCTCATGCAAACTGCTCAGCTCAATGGCATCGATAACCTACTTACAATCAATCCTGATAATAGCCAAAGACTAGGCCTCACCTAAGCATTCAGTGTCTGGTTGAACCTTTCGAAAAACGAGCTTGTCAGAGGAGGATATTCCGTAACAACCGATGAAAGTCGAATGAACGTTTATGTTTATCAATTGAATTCGACGACAACCATGGCAACTTCACAACAATACAGTCCTGCCTCGTGTACCACAATTGATGTGAAAAAATCGAAACGTGACGCATTATATCTTCTCTAGAGACTATCTCATTATCCTGTTTCTTCGTTTTGTAATTCCGTTACTGGATGTTTTTCTTCCCTGTGTAGGAGTACGTTGATCGCCAAAGGAAGAGGGAACAGGAGCGCTGAAACAACAAAAGGAATGCTCGGATCTAAACCATAGACTATTCCACTAAAAATTGGCGTAATAGGTGATGGAAGCCGTTGAAGAAAAGTGTACGTAGTGAAGGCGCCCTGAATCTGTTCTTGAGGTAGATGATTTGAGACGAGGGCGTTCATTAAAGAAAAAACTCCGAAGAACGTTCCTCGGAACGCAAAAATCGGGTAGAGCCAAAGAGAACTGGGAACAATCACCATCAGTCCAAGGGAAGCGAGCAACCCAAAAATTGGAAGAGGAAGAATTTTCGTATACCCAATCCGGTCTCCAACCACCCCAATCAGAGGGGCTAACAGGACAGCGCTTCCGTTGAAGATTGCCATGAGAATACCAATTATGTCTTCTTGGAGTCCCCAGTGATCCTCTAGGAATAGGGGAATGAAATCCCTTGTGAAGAAACTTAAGGATATGATAACGGCCATGAAAACGGTTGAGAGAATAAAAATTCGATTCGAAAAATACCTCCGTTGATGTTTTTGCTTACTCTCAGCTTGTTGCTGAGGTATCGAGCTGATCGGTAAAAGGAAAAATGTGCTAATCACGAAAATCAATCCAGCAAGCAGGAAGATCACTGGATAACCAAACCATTGAATAAGAAATCCACCAAGAACCGGTGCAGGAATACCTGCAAGAGCAATAGAGGAAATGATAAAGGAATATGCAACTCCGCGATTTTTTCCTGCTGAGACGCGGGCAATATATGTTCGAAGTGGTGGTGTTGATAGCCAAGATGATCCTTCAAAGACGGCACTTAGCAGCAACCATTGCCAGCTCGGTGCCAAGATGTAGATAATTGGCGCGGGAAGGATGATCAGCCATGATAGAATGAGGACTCGTTTTACCCCGAAACGCGTACAAAGTGGACCACTGAGACCTGTCCATATAAGGGCGCTTACTAAGAAGACAGAGGAAAATAAACCAACTTCGACTGGATTAGCTCCCAGCAGTCGGGCATACAATCCACGGAAGTTAATATACGTACTTAGACCAAAAAACCAAAGAAAGTTCGCGACTAACACTAAAACGTAACTGCGCTGAGGATGATCGATATTCAATTGTTCTGCGCTCAAAATAGTTACCAGGTCTTCCTAACCCCTTTTCATCATATCAATTCGAGGTGTTAAGAACTTTTTTTGGTTTTATACCCATTTAAAAGAACCTCAAATCTGGTATTTACTCTTAAATGAATATTGATATCCCTTGCATGATCGTTCTCTTCACTTTTCTGGCAGCCTGTGTCTCCCTTTAAACTACCCCATAAATAGATTGTTCTGGATAAAATCATTATGACACTTTCTAGATCAGTTTTTTGATTAGGTCATTATAAAAAAATATGAAGGATTAAAGCTAGCTTTCTTGCAGGATAAACTTCAGTTCGTTGCCAAATCGACAAGCTT
>JABXGX010000125.1 GCA_016550405.1 archaeon
ACATCTTCTATGAGCAGTTTTGGTCCACCCAGACCTGTAGGCAATGGGTGCTGTCCACCTTTTCCGCATCCACCGAAGTAGGTTCCCCAAATCTCAAGGTCACGAGTCGCTCCAACAACCCGCTGTAGGAGCTGAAGAATATTGCCTGAAAGTGCTACTTCTCGAATTGGATGTTGGATTTGGCCGTTTTCAACCCAATATCCTCGATTCGCTTTGAATAGAAAACTTCCGTCCCCTTCTACTTGTCCGCCAGCTGTTTGAATCGCATACACACCTGTGCCCAATTGCTCAAGTGCTTCTTCTTCTGTCAGGCTACCTGAAGTGAAAAACGTGTTTGTCATCCGCGGGATTGGCATAAAGCCAAAGTGAATTGCTCTGCAGTTGCTAGTCAGCTCTTGTTCTAATTGGTGTGCAGTTCCTCGGTTATGGAGAAAGTGCTTCAACACGCCTTTCTCAAGGATGGTTGTCATATTGGCCGGAATCCCTTGGTCATCAAAGGGAAGCCACAGTCCCCCAGTTTTATCAATATCGGGAATTCCCCCATCAATTATGGTCGCGTGTTTAGTACCAAGGGTATTTCCAATTTTTCCAGCGAGAGGAGACACGCCTATCGTCACAAAATCCGCTTCACTCAGATGGCCAAAACTCTCATGCGCTAATACACCAGCTAAGGCATTATCTATTAGAGTGGGAAATTTCCCAGCAGGACAGGCCTTTGCCTGAAGCTGTTCAGTGGCAAACTTCCCAGCAGTTTCTCCGATCTCTTCAGGTGTGGAATCCTTCTGATTATAGGCTTCAAGGCCATGACTACCAGCTTTTCGTTCTGATGCGAAGACCAAGTCACCGGTACTAGTTTTCGACGTAACTCGGCAGGTCAGATCGACAACTAGAAACTCCCAATCGATATTCGATCCTTCACTATTTGTGAAGATCTTTTGTCCGTATAGCTCTCCGTAGGCTCCTGTGATGTTTTCCACTTCTTTTCCGTGTTCTGAAGCGGTTTCGACCATGCGGTTGATAAGATCCATTTTGAATTCCTGTGGTTTCGTGTCAGGATGGATCTTCACAGAGAGAGTATCTGAGGGTTTGCTTTTCACTTCTGGTCTTCGCTCAAACCCAAGTTTTAGAGAGGCTGCGGTGGATGCCGCTTTTGCCATCCGAAAAGCCCGTTTGGCCGTTTCTTCAACATCCTTTGGTTCTTCACTTGCGGTGAAGGAGTATCCCGGTGTTCCATCGAAGTAGCAGGTGATACCAATTCCTGTCCGAGATTTTGAGAGGATATCCTTCCAAGTATCGTTACTTCGTGTTTTAATTCGTCGAAGAGTACGGAGGGTGAAATCATCAAAACGGGCTTCAACAAAATCAGCGCCTAGTTTCTCGCCGATTAGGACTGCTGCGTGAAGTTTATCTAGCATGCATGAGCCACTCCTACCATTGGGTCTAGCTCAGGGCTAGCAGATTTATAGTATATAAGCCGACCTCACCAACCGTGTTTACTATCTTCAGTGAATTGAATGCTTTGGTGAGCTAAGAATGGAATTTGGTGTGCAAATCGAGCCACAGTTCGGTTACACCTTTGATGACGTTTCCTCAATAACTGAGGTTGCCTTACAAAACGGATTTGGCACGATTTGGTTTTCGGATCATTTCATGTTGGATCAAGAGTCCACTGATCGTGTACTCTTGGATCCATGGTTACTTATGACTGCCCTAACACAACAGAACCTCAAAGTTCGTGTTGGAAGTATGGTCTTTTGTCAGAGTTACCGGAACCCAGCCTTAACCGCTAAGATGGCAGCATCATTAGATGTCTTATCCAAAGGGCGATTAGACTTTGGTCTTGGCGCGGGATGGAAAGAAATTGAATACAAGGCCTATGGATACCCATTTCCAGCACCTAAAATTCGGATTCAGCAACTGAACGAAGCTATCCAAATCATTCGAGGCATTTGGACAAAAGAGCGCTTCACATTCAAAGGGGCCCATTATAAAGTTGAGGAGGTTATCGCCTTCCCCAAACCGGTCCAAAAACCCATGCGGATTTGGGTTGGTGCCCAAAATGGTAAGGAATTGATGCTCCGTGCCACTGCAAAATATGGAGACGGTATTAACGTGGCGTGGATGAGCACGCCTTCTGAATTAAAGGCACGATTTGAACGCCTTGCTCAATTATGCAAAAGATATGATCGTGATCCATCAGTAATCAAGAAATCGTTAGGCCTGTGGACTAGGCTATTTGATTCCACTGAGGACATGGAGGCTGCCATACTCGAAAACGCCAAATCCCGCAATATGTCACCTAGCGAATACCGAGAACGAATTAACAAATCCTTATGGGGTACAGCGGATTCAGTTGTAAGACGATTGCACCAATTTGAAGAGATTGGGGTGGAACACATGATTTTTATGTTCCCCCATAAAGAGGAGCTCGCTCAAATCAAGAGCTTCGGTAAATCTGTAATCGCGAAATTCTAAACCATGTTTGAACCAAAAACTTCTAAAGTACAATTTTGCACATGCCACTAACTTAAAGCTGAGAACAGTAATGCTGGCTCAGCTGGACCAACCTGATCCCGCAATAGTGACATCATAGGTGCCTAGATTGTCATCAAACCGTATTGTCATTGAATGTAGCCAGGTTATCAAAAATTATGATGATGGGGCTATCAAAGTTGAAGTTTTAAAGGGTTTAGATTTCAAAGTTCGGCAGGGCGAATTTGTTGCAATTGTGGGTGCGAGTGGAAGCGGTAAAACTACGTTAATCAATCTCCTAGCGCTTTTAGATAAGCCCACTCAAGGCGAGATTATTATTGATGGTGAAACGCTTAATGGGTTAGGCGATAAAGAACTCTCCTTAATGCGGCGACACAAGATAGGAATCGTCTTCCAGGGCTTTTATCTGTTAGACATTATGAATGGCCGGGAAAACGTCGAAGTTCCTATGATTTTTGCTGATATATCCAAAGCAGAACGTGTTCAGCGAGCGCTAGATTTGTTAGATGTTGTTGGGATGCGGGATTCTGCTGAACAATACCCCAACGAAATGTCCGGTGGACAGATGCAACGAATAGCAGTAGCACGTGCTTTAGCAAATGAACCTGTCATCCTCCTTGCGGATGAGCCTACAGGAAATCTCGATACTGCCACGGGAGTAGAAATTATCAAGCTCTTCAAAGAACTGGCCCACGATCAACGGAAAGCCATGATCGTTGCCACGCATGACCCTGAAGTTGCTAGTGCCGCAGATCGAATTCTTGTCCTCCAATATGGAAAGCTTCACACTGACACTTCGATGTACGGAAAGGAAGCGGAGGTTAAGGAGGCCAAGTCATGAGTGGAGCCGCGGAGACCGCAGCTGGTTCACTCAATACCACTGGTAGCCGAAGTTACATTGCTAGCTATGTCGGGAACAGTATTCGAAAACACAAAGCCCGTTCACTGAGCTTATTACTCGGCATCGTTATCGGAGTCTGCCTTGTTTCCTCAGTCTTTGTCTGGACTGATACAGGCACTCGTGTGGCCATTAATGATTATTTCGACGATAACATCTTCCAATACAACATCGTCCAACGGTTTGAATATCCTGTTGATACCCATATGATTTTCTCTGTTCAGAATTGGTTCATGTCGCAATCCGTATATGAGGCCTCCTTTGTCGTATATCAATCAATAGGCATCCTCAACGGCACCACCAAAGCCGCTAGTGACCCTTATTTACCTTATCCGTATGAGAATAATATCAAAGATTTCCAGACATTCTTTGTCGACTCTTCATTTCTGACCAGAGTGCAATCAAAGTTTGATTATAATGGCACATTTTCAGTAGAAACTGGACAATGCTTGGTCAGCGCTCGTGTAGTGAGAGATGCTGAAGAAATATTGAATATGACCATTCAAGAAGGCAGTTACATTAACGTCGCAGTGGCCTCAATGTACGATGACCCGACAACGATTGGGGACATCGCCCAATTCAATATAACTAACATTCGCGTGGCTGGTATCTATAATCTCCGCCCTGAAGATACTGTTCTGTATGGTACCTTTTCTGGCTCTGGTCGAACAAATTACCCTGGTTCAGGATTGGAGACTGTTTTCGGATGGAATGATGGGATTATCTTTCATTACGAACAATTGGATTCAGGGCAACGGGATGTTCTTACTACAAATGCCCTCTTTCCTAGGTTGCTCGTCCGATTTGATCCTGCTGAGGTTTTAGCGTTTGGAATCGACCGAGTGCCTCAAATTCTCCGAAATGTTAAACTACAAGCTGAAGCTGCCTTCCAAGGCGATATCATTGTGGGGGGAGAACGTCAACTTCTATATCTTGAACAATACATTGCAGCCTATCGTTCTCGTCAAACAATGGCCGTTCTAGTAGCACCGGTTATCATTCTTTCCATCTTTCTCACAACCTTTGCCACCAATATCTTCCTAAGCGGTCGCCGTTCAGAGGTTGCTATCCTGCGCGCCCGAGGAGCAAGTTTCCGCCAACTCTACGCGGCATTCATCCTCGAATTCATTGTGATTTCCATCGTGGCCTTGGTTTTTGGTATATTTTTGAGTTTATTTGTGGGCTCGCTCATTCCTGCTTCCACAGGGTTTCTGATATTTGATATGAACGTCTTCTTTGAGTTCTTCGCCGTGGTACGCCTTGAACCTCTCACTTGGTTTATCGCCCTATTATCCTGTATTATACCCCCTCTCGTCTTTACGCTCATCTATGTTCGCTCCTTCTTACGAACGGAAATCTATCAGGCTATGGTCGGTATCAACCCTCCAGGAGAATCAGATCTCCTAGCAATCTCATTCTACTTTGTTATCTGTCTCATTCTCCTTATTGCATTTATTTACGCTGTCCTCTTCTTCCCTGCAACCCCAATGGTAGCCATTCTGCAATTCATCTACGCCGTTGTTATTTGGACTCTCTTAAGTGATGCAGGGTCTCGGATTGTGCGTCGAGGCGTTGCAGGGCTTACCCGTGGGTTCCGGGGAATCTTTGGGGAGAAGGCGTTCATCTTTGAGAAGAGTATGCGCACTCGTCGGGAACGTATCGTACCCCTCCTTCTCATCTTAACCCTCACGTTCTCCGTAACAGTATTTGCAGTTGTAGAGGCATATACTGTGCAAGGTAATGCTACTCGGCAAATCGAATACTTCATTGGAGCAGATGTCCGCGTAGAAAGCAATTGGGTACCAACCAGCCGGGTTCAAGATATTCTCCAAGTTTCCGGCGTCGAAGCTGCCACCCCGCTTGTTCGTACATGGGGACTTGTCGGCACAATCTCCTTTGCCATCTACGGAATAGACACCGACGCTTATGGTGAGATCGGATATTGGGATCCAAGTAGTTTTGTTGGAGAAGATCCTGTAACCGTGCTCAACAGACTTCAGGAGACACCAAATGGTGTCATCCTCCCACGCACCATTGCTGAACGACTAGGTCGCTGGGTTGGAAGAGAGTTGGGTATCCTCGTTTATGACCAAGGCGGTGGTGGCGTAGTCCAAGATGCCCTCTTTACCATTGTTGGCATTGGACAAAGTGCTCCAGGATTAGGATATTTTGATCCTGAAGATCCAATACGCCCCCCAGATACCACTAATGGTTTTCAATTCCAAGCTGCTCAACCCTATGCCTTTGTGAACCTCAGCTATCTCACAAGTCTAAACATGACGAACACACAGCTAATCCTAACATTAACTAATGGTGATTCGCATATTGATGATGTCGAATCTGGTATTCGTGGACTAGGATTCCCAACGGGAGTTTACTCGCCAGCAAGCTTCTCCCTTGAAGAAGCATATCCCGATGGGTACCTATTCAACCGGGGAGTAGTCAGCATTCTCTCAATTGGGTTCCTTGCTTGTCTAATCATTAGCATCATCGCCCTCACCCTCTTCGTCGGTGTTATTGTCTCTGAACGCCAAACCGAATATGCTATCATGCGCGCTGTTGGTAGCACACGGCGACAAATCATCTCGATTGTCTTTGGGGAATTCATAGGACTGATTCTCACATCATTTCTAGTAGCCTTGGCTCTGGGCTTTGTATTCTCTTGGCTCCTCATGAACGTACTTCTCAGCCTCTTCCCATTCCCCTTTGTGGTGCCCTTTACTCTCGCGATTCCACTCCTTGTCCTCATAATTGTGCTTGGAATAGTGATAGTCGGAATGAGTATAGGAACCTACATTCCTGCTCGCCGTGCAGGTCGAATCAACGTTGGGCGGGTTCTCCGTAACCTGTAATTAAAAGAGTTGTTAACCATGGATCAAATACCTGAACTATCAACCGGTCTCGTCAAAGAGGAAGAATTTGCAGAAGTCCCCGAAGATCTGGTCCTTATGGCCAATGATGTCTACAAAATCTACCAAACTGGAGAAATCGAAACGGTCGCTCTCCGTGGAGTATCTATGCAAATCTTCCAAGGCGAAATCGTCGCTGTCGTTGGTCCCTCGGGTAGCGGAAAAACCACGTTCGTCAATATCCTCGGCGGAACCCTTCGTCCCAGCGCCGGGCAAGTCTATTGGTCTAATATCAAACAAGATATCTCAAAACTAGACGATCGAACCATAACTGCTGCCCGACGAGGATTCATTGGGTTTGTTTTCCAAGTTGACAACCTATTACACCACATGACTGCTCGACAAAATGTCGAACTCAGTGCAAGAATCGCTGGGTTTCCCAAATCCTGGCGACAACAACGATCAGCAGAACTCCTTGAAGCTGTCGGGCTTGGTAATCGTATGGACCATATACCAGGCAAACTCTCAGGGGGCGAACGCCAACGAGTTGCCATCGCCTCCGCACTGATGAACAATCCCTCCCTAGTACTTGCAGATGAGCCAACTGGTGACCTTGACCTCATTAACGCTGAAGAAATCTTAGACCTCTTCAAGGACCTAAACGAACAATTCGGCACAGCCTTTCTCATTGTAACACACAGTCAGCTCATCGCTTCTAAAGCCCGCCGAACACTCGAACTAAGAGATGGCATCATCAGCGGTACTCACGATGCTGGTGTCCACCTCAAGCAATTGGAACGGACCCGGGTTCTTGAGTTAGACAACCAGGATCGCCTCCCCTTGCCTGAGAATATTCTACGTGAGTTAGGTCATCCGCGGCGATTCCAAATCGAGGTTGAAGACAGCAAAATCATTCTCACTCCCTCTGCAATTGAGGACGCTGTTGCAGTTCAGGTCCGTCTTGTCACCTGCCGCATCTGCGGCAAACTGGTGGCCTCCAACCGAGTCACCTGTCCCAACTGTGGTACAGCCCTCTAAAATTCCGACCTATTCTCTATTTATCTCCAAATAAGAGGTACAAAGGATTTTACTCCTGTTACACAAGAGAATGCGTATGAAAGAAAAAATCGGAGCCTGGCTTGCTCTCTCGCGCCTTCCGTTTCACCTTGTAGGTGTATTGCCATTCATCATGGGCTCCGTTGTAGCTTAGAAAGTTCTTACCCTCTCTCGCTGGGATATCCTATTTTGGGGAATCTTAAGTGTAATCCTTATCATGCTAGCCACCTATTATGCTGGTGAATACTAGGATTTTGAAGAAGACCCATTATCAGCAGAAAAGGGACCACAATGAAAGGCATTCGAGCCCTCCATAACGCAGGGATTCTTCTCCACGTTAACATTACTGCCATAAGTAAGTTAGATTATGGATTCTCCCGCTCAACTAGAGGTTCTTCACGACGAATTTCGAAAACTACGATATTGTGAGGATCCGGACAAGCGACATATCCTCGGTCTGCCTCTGGTTCCCATGGGATTGTTCCATCAAATTCCAAGATTGTAATGAAAGGAAACATCGCATTATAGGCCCAGCGGCACACCTTCTCTTTCTCTTCTGGTTTTGAAAGGTCAAATTCATCGCCGACTTTATACAAGCGGCAGGGCATTTTTCCTTTTTCAGCACGCATTTCATGAACACGTGCAATTATTCGATATACCTTTGACATCGAGAAACACACTCGGTATCCGATTCATGCAAGATTTGTGCCCTTTAATGTTATTTTATATTAACCGCTCGTTACCCCGTTCGTGTCATCAAGTCATCTCGATTGAATAATCGTACTGCCACACGAAACAGAATGAAATCAACAACAACGAGGATTGTTACCCCTGCAACAAAAATTATTACGCTTAGTCCTGCGAAGAATCCTGAATACGCAAAGGCCATGGCAGGAAGAATCAGAACACCTCCAGTTTGATATGCTTCGTACACTGTATTCGCCCGTCCAGAAATAATTACCATCATGCCAACAGCAAGTATAGAAAAGAGAACGGGAAGTATTAACGCCTGCATTAACGATAAGGGATCAGGCCACACCCATAAAAGAGAAGGTGCTACAAACAAAACTACCCCATTTACCATGAATACGGCTAGGGCTAGGTTTCCGTAAGCCACAAGTAAACCAGGGATTAGTGCTGTGAGAAACTTCCCAAGCAATAGTTCCCCATCAGACAATGGTGTAGCCAGCAATGGAACAAGGGTGTGTCGCTCCTTTTCTCCGACAATGGAATCAGCCGCAATTAGAATTGGAAGCATAATGGGTAAAAGCGTAATAACAATTCCCATGATGCTGTTCATCATCATAGAATAAAAGTAGACATCATGGGATCCAAATGAAAGAATCAACCAGGTCATTAATCCCCCAAACGCGACGGACATGATTACGACCATAATGGGAATCATTCGAACTTGACGGCTCTTAAAGACCATTCGAATTTCTGTACGCGCCATGAACCATGCTTTCTTCCACATATTAATTCCCTCCAATCACCTTTAGATACACTGCCTCTAGGTCAGGTATCCGCTCTCGAAGCTCTACTATGCTTTGTCCTGATTCCATTAGAGCTCGGAGAATCTGAGGATTCTTTGTCTCAGCATCCTCAACTTCAAATACAACACGTTTCCCTTCTACTCTTGCGGACAAGACAAGCCCAGTTGAGATGATGATTTCCACGCTTTGTCGGGGGTCGGAATCAACAACCTGTAACTCATAGGTATGAACCGTCCAGAATTTTCGACGTAAATCCTTTGGGCGTCCGACTTCAACCAGTTCACCCTTTGAGATAAATCCTACGCGGTCACAGAGAGCTTCCACTTCAGAAAGCAGATGGGTACATAGGAAGAAAGTCTGTTTTCCCCCTTCGGCCTGTCTGTCAATAAACTCTCGAACCCTTTTTGACATAATGGGATCGAGACTGGACGTGGGTTCATCAAGAAAAATCACTGTGGGATTATGAATCATCGAACGAGCAATTGAGAGCTTCTGCTTTAATCCCGTAGAAAACGTTGCGGGTGAGTCATCACGGCGATCAGATAACTCAAGGAACTCGAGCAGCTGCTCAATCCGATCTTCAAGTTTCTCTTCTGGTACATCATATAGTCGTCCGAAATAGTATAGGTTTTGATAGGCTGTTAGCCGATCATAATGAGTCGTGGCTCCATCCTCAGGTAAAAGACCGATAATCGAACGAACCTCAACAGCTTGTTCTTGCACATCATAGCCTTCAATTGAAATGGATCCTTTAGTGGGTGCCAAAAGGGTTGCTGCAACTTTTACAGTGGTTGATTTTCCAGCGGCATTCGGTCCAAGGAACCCAAAGACCTCACCTCGGTGAACATCTAGGGAAACGTCTTTCACTGCGGTGATTTTCTCAAATTGCTTGGTCAGTTCAGCCATTTCAATTGAGGATGTCACTTTGAATCACTACTGACCCGTAGGCTCTATTCATCTTAAGGAGATTTTGGTGATAGCATAAGATTCAGCTCGCCTTCGATTTTTTGTCTCTTCCAAAAGTTTTTTGGGTAATCAAGAGGTTCGTGGCGTTCAACCCATAGCGAGCAACCCCATATAAACCACCGAAAGGAGTCCGAATCTTGGCATCTGATATCGATGATATTGATGAGACCGCTGTACAAGATAAGGAACCAAGCACAGAATGTGCGTCGCCAGTTCCCAGGAAGGGTAGTGTGGCCCAAGGTATGTATATCTGGGGTTATGTCTTCACCGGCATTCGTCGGCACAAACGACGGTCATTGAGCCTGTTAATCGGCATCATGATTGGTGTCGCACTAGTAACCTCTGTTTTCGTCTGGACAGACACAGGTGCTCGTGTTGCGATTGATGACTACTTTGCTAACACGCCTTTTCATTACTACTGCGTCCAAAGTCCTAACTACCCTTACGATGATCCCAATGCTATTTATCCAGTCCGAGATTTTGTAAATAATCAAGAAACCACAAGGTCATCCCATATCGTGTATGGATCCGTGGGATTATTTGAAGTCAGTGATCTTCGTCCCTTTGAGCAGTATTTACCTTGGCCATACATGCGGGGAATCAAAGACGCACAAGCAATCTTCACCGATAATGATTTCCTAGCCCGAGCGGAGCGCTCCTTCGATATTATTGCGGGGTCATTTCGGGTTGATACTGGGCAGGTTCTCCTGAGTCGTCGGGTCGTTGAAGACCTATATACTGTTATGGGGCTCGAAGTTACCGTTGGAACCACCATCGATATTTCCATCGCTCGAAACTATCGTTACGCGAGTAATATTGGCACTCTTAACCTTGCTTACCTCGGAGGCAAACGTGTCGCAGGCATTTATGAGGTACAAACCACATTAGATCCACTCCTAGAATCTTACACCACGTATTCTCGGGTCAACTGGGGACCCTTTTCCGGGCAAGAAGTCGTTTTTGGCTGGCTCGACAGCATGATACTTTCAAACACAGAGCTTACAGCCGCTGATTATAATTTTATAGCTCTCTATGTCAACTTTCCCCGGTTACTAGTGGAAGTCGATCCCGTACCTTTCTATGCTGCAGGTTTGGAAAATACCGTACCGATCTTGGATCGGTTATTTACCTCGATTGAAGAATCCTTTAATGTCTTTCTGGGAGGGCGTTCCGCTCTTAACAATTTAATAAACTATATCGCTGCCTATACTGAACGTCGGACAATGGGAATTCTCGTATTACCCATTGTAATCCTCTCTATCCTCCTTACCACATTTACCACCACCCTTTTCATTTCTGGACGCCGTCCGGAAATCGCCATTCTTCGATCACGGGGAGCAAGTTATCGCCAATTATATGGTACGCTATTACTTGAATTCCTGATATTAGCTGTTGTCGGATTGGTTGTCGGCGGGCTTCTAGGTGTCCTCATCGGCTGCCTCATACCCTCTGCGGCTTCCTTCCTTCTCTTTGACATGAACATTTTCACGCGGTATCTTGCTTTTTCACAACTCAATCCAGTCACCTGGCTTTTTGCAGCGCTAGTCATAATTCTTCCCGCAGCTATTTACACGATTTTTATCACCAGGTCCTTCCTGAAAGCCGAACTGTATTCTGCCATTCGTGGAGATAATTCGCGGTGGAAGATCAAGACTTGGATGCAAGTACTCTACGTAGCTGTGGTCATAGCCGTTTTCTGGCCGCTCATCAATATTGTGATCTCTGTTCCCCTTACAGTTGACATGGCGCTCCTTCTCTTCATTGGTACTGTGGCGTTCTGGGTAATATTAACCGATGCTATGGCTCGGATTCTTCGTCCTGGAATTGCTGGGTTCTCTAACCTCCTTCGTCCTGTGTTCGGGCAAAAAAGCACACTTTTTGCAAAAAGTGTTAAGGTACGTCGTTCACGAATTGTGCCCCTATTAATCATTTTGCTTCTCACGTTCTCGATTACCTTCTTTTCCGCTGTTGAAGCCCAAACCTATCAGGTTCATCTCAATCGACAAATCGAATATTATGTTGGGGCTGATATCCGCATCTACAGTGGTCCGGTTCCAGCTCAACGAGTTCAAGAAATCACAGCACTTCCACAGATTCGCTCCGCGACACCTTTCATTGAAGTTCGCGCTGATCGAGGTAACATTGAATTCCGATTGTATGGAATCAAACCAGCAAGCTATGCACAAGCAGGGAAATGGGATCACACAAGCATGGTAGGAGATGACTACCTTACTGTCCTAAACCGTCTCGAAGCCAATCCCAACGGAATCATCCTCCCCGAACATCTAGCTACCCTCTGGAATAAAGCCGTAGGTGACCCTGTAGATATCCGTGTCTGGGATCAGCGCATTGTAATCCTTGAAACTAAAACCTTCGAAGTTGTCGGGATAATGCGGACAGCACCTGGATTTGGCTATGCAAATCCCTCTGATCCAGGTGCTTCCGTCTCAACAAGCCCCGGTTTCGGCTTTCAGACAGGAAACGCCTTTGCCTTTGTGCACGAAGATTATTTCCTCGTCGAAGTTCCTTCTTGGAAGGTCTATGACTATGTAAATCTCACCCAGACCTTCCTTGCCCAACTCAACCCTGCCTATACTATTCAAAATGCACTCAATGTTCTCCAATCCATAGACTTTGTTTACTTCACCTGGGCCCCACAAACCTTCAATTTAGAATCGGCCTATCCTGATGGCTATCTCTTCTCCCAAGGAATCATTAGCCTCCTATCTGTTGGGTTCCTTGCCGCGCTCTGCATCAGTATAGTCGCACTTACCATTTTCGTGAATACAATTGTTTCCGAGCGACGAACAGAATACGCCATTATGCGAGCTTTAGGGGGTACCAGACACCAAATCACTGCAATCGTGTTAGGCGAGTTCGTTGGATTAATACTAGCTGCCTTTATCTTCAGCCTAATAATCGGAGTAGTATTTTCCTGGGTCCTTATGTTCTCACTTCTCCAGCTCTTCCCCCAACCATACGTGATTCCCTTTAACATCATCTACCCATTTAGTCTCCTCATTGCCATTTTAGGATTAGTAATTTTAGGATTAGTGGCAGGCGCTTATCTCCCCGCTCGCCGGGCAGGACAAGTACAGGTAAACACTCTCCTTCGAAATCTGTAAAACCACTTCACAACGATTGTTAGTTGGGTGCGAAAGTTTAAGGCAAAAAGCAACTGATATCTCCACCAGTTGGTCGGTTCCAATGAGCACACCACTTAGCTATGACTCTCTTGTCACCCAACGTCACCAGATTATCCAAGACCAAATCGCTTCAAACCGTGCGCTCATTGGATATATCTACTCCCACGTTCCCCTTGAACTCTTTCTTGCCCATAACCTTACACCTGTTCTATTATGGGCCGAAACTAAGGTTCCAAGCGCCTATGAAGCTAGTTTACAAACTTTCTGTTGTGCTTACTCACGAAACCTCTTTAGCCAACGCGCCAAAGAACAACTTCCTCATCTCAAAGGCATCGTCTTCCCAGGAGGCACTTGTGATTCTCTTCAAAACCTAGGTGATGTGTGGCGGGCTCGATTCCCAGAAGACAGCGTCTTTCGCCTCACCTACCCTGTAACAAATGATGAAGCCGCCCTCACCTACCTCACGAGCGAGCTCCGCGAATTAAGCAAACAGCTGGAAGTAACACTAGGAACTCATTTTTCAATGCAGCATTATCAGCAAGGTGCCGTACTAATCGCTGAATTCAGAGCCGCAGCCCAATTCATCACCGCTGCTCGAATTCTTCAACCCTCCCTCTATTCGTATTTGGAATACACACGTCTCCTGCGCCGCTTTCTTACCGCTCCCGACACCCAATCACTCCAAGAAATCGAAGACCTCGCCTCCAATCTGCAGGATGCATTACGGAAAAACCAGCTTCTCCCCATGGCTGAAGCGCTCCGACATGGATTACTCATTGGGCAAATTCCCGATCAGATCACCTTCCCATCAAACGGTGAACCACGCATCCTTGTTCTGGGTGGAATGATTGATCCTGAGGGATTTGCTGTTCATTTTCAAAATGCGAAAACCAGTGCGGGTCTGGAAGACTTGGAACTGACACTTGATGTACTATCCTTTTCGTTCCGAACTATATTCGTGAAACCTCCAAACCTCCAAGGCGATCCCTTCACTGAAATGGCTCGCAGTATCCTCAGCGCTCCCACAGAACCAACTCAAGAAGGCTTACCCGCTCGATTACGCTTTATCGACCAACTCTTACAAAATCTACGAGTGAACGGATTGATTATCAGCGAACAATCCTTCTGCGACCCTGACCAATTTGAGGTTCCTGACACATTAAAACTGGCGGAAAAACGGAAAATTCCTGCCATTCGCCTTCCTTTAGATCCTGAATTTTCGGATCGTATACGATTGGAAGGTCGCATTCAGAGTTTCCTCGAAACTCTCTCAGCAAAATGAATAACCCGAGGTGAATAATACTGCCCTCTGATATCAAAGAAAAAGCTTACCGAAAACTCAACACTAGCAAGCTTCTCCGCGAAACCATGACCCTGCATATCCTGAGCACTAAACAAGCTTCCCAAGAAGGACGATTGGCATGGGTCACTTCCGGATTCCCAGTCGAAATTCCGGTCGCCTTCGATGTCACGGCAGCCTATCCGGAACAATATGGGGCGATTGTAGGCTCTGATAAATGTGGGCCCCTCCTTTGTGGATTTGCTGAAGAACTGGGCTTTTCCCAAGAACTGTGTTCTTATGCACGTTCCAGCATTGGCTCTGTGCACCGTCCTGAGCAAAGTCCACTAACAGGGCTTCCCACACCACAAGCACTACTAGCTTGCAACAACATTTGTGGCACGGTTCTACCTTGGTACGAGGCAGTATCTGAAATGACTGGGGCTCCTGTCTACCTTGTCGATACACCCCCACTTGAAGGGGATCAACCTCCTCACCATCTTGCTTATGTCAAATCCAGCCTTGAAGGGCTTATCACCTTTCTTAGTGAGACATTTAATCGCGAGTATAACGATACCAAGCTGGTCCAAGTCGCAGAGGTATCAAATGAGGCGGTCAGCCTTTGGACTCGCGCACTCGAGGCATGTAAAAATAAACCTTCACCGCTCAACTGTGCCGACCGATTTCTTTCCATGGCGCCTATTGTGTCGCTACGAGGAACCCAGCAAGCCATTAACTTCTATCAGGCATTTCTCGCCGAGGTAGAAGATCGTGTGAAAAACGGTGTCGGTGCAATTGTCGACGAGAAAGTACGCCTCCTCTGGGACAACATTCCCCCATGGTTTACAATTTACAACTTCTTCAATACATTAGCAAAACAGGGCGTCGTCTTCCCCGCGGATTCGTACACGCATGCCTGGTCAGCGAAAATTCCTCGGGGCGAAGTCCTTGAGAGTATTGCTAAGGTATACTCGAATGTCTACTTGAATAAGGGGCTGCCAGCCAAAATTGACAAGATGTGTTCTTTAATCAAAGATTATGATTTGCATGGGTTTGTCCTGTTCTCCGTCCGTTCCTGTAAACGATATTCATTAGGTCAGATGGTGACTAAGGAAGAAATCACTCGGCGAACCGGTGTACCAGGTGTCATCATCGAAGGAGATATGGTCGACAGCCAACAATATAGTGAAGCCCAAGCTGAAACCCGAGTCGAAGCCCTCCTCGAATTGATAGTATAAGAGCCGATAACCGTGGTCAACGAATCGAAACTCGGCATAGGTATCGATGTGGGATCCACCACCACCAAAGCAGTACTTTTAGACAGAAACCAGACAGTACTTGCTCACTATCTTTTAGCCACGGGCGCCTCCGCACAGAAATCAGTGCAACGCTGCCTCGATGAGCTAGCCTCCGCCTCTCAGCAGGATTTGACTAGAATACCAGCAATCAGTACAGGATATGGGCGCCGTCAAGCCCAAAACGCTATGAAATCTGTAACCGAAATTACCTGCCATAGCGTAGGAGTTCATAGCCTAAATCCTGATATCAAGACACTCATCGATGTCGGTGGACAAGACTCAAAGGTTATCCGCATCGGTGAGGACGGGCGGCCGACTGATTTTGAACTCAATGACAAATGTAGTGCAGGCACAGGTCGGTTCCTTGAAGTGATGGCCCAAGTCCTTGAACTCCCAATCAACGAATTAGGTCCCCTCTCACTCAAAGCTAAGACTCCATCCATCATCAGCAGTACATGTACGGTATTCGCTGAAAGTGAAGTAATAGGTCGTATTGGCGCAGGTGATAACCCCGCAGACATCGCCGCTGGAGTACACAAAGCCATGGCTAACAAAATCGCCACCCTCACCCAACGAGTCGGAGTTAAACCACCTGTCGCCATCACCGGTGGCGTCGCCCTCAATCCCGGATTCTGCCACTACCTGGGACAAGAACTCCACACTAAGTTATGGGTTCCAGAAGATCCGCAATACACTGGCGCGCTAGGAGCTGCTATACTCGCTTTAGGTCAAGTGAATGAGTAACAGTTATGGGATGACGAAACCATCCAGCTCAGATACGGAGGTAGTGAACTCATGACCATTATTTCCTACAAAGACAAGAAACCCGAAATCGCCAAGGATGCCTACATTTCACCTCGTGCTTCGGTCATCGGCGCTGCAACCATTGGCGCTAGAAGTAGCGTATGGGAACACGCCGTGATACGTGCGGATTATAACACCATCTCCATTGGTACAGATTCAAGCATCCAAGATAATTGCACAGTTCATTGTGATCTGCGATTTCCTACACAGATTGGCAATCGTGTCACCTTGGGACACAATTCCGTTGCACATGGCTGTACAATCGGTGATAATGTCCTCGTGGGTATTGGGGTGGTCATTCTTAACGAGGTTCACATCGGACATCACTCTATCATTGGCGCAGGAAGTGTCATCACTCCAGGGAAAAAAATACCTCCCGAAAGCCTTGTTCTTGGGGTGCCAGGAAAGGTTGTCCGCACTCTAACTCGTGCTGACCTTATGGAATTAGATGCCAATTGGAAGGTCTATGTTGAATTGAGCCGCAGATACCTAAAAGAACTGCACACCTAGAATTCTGATTGATTCTACAGAACTTTAGTGTTCGATTCAGAATTTCGTGTACTAACAAACCAAATTATTTAATAATGATAAGATAATCTGCCTTCAACGTGTTGCACATCAATACCTGACACGAAGTTGTACTTTGTAGGTGGAGCCTGTGAAAATTACTGTCACCCTAATTAAAGCCGATATCGGAAGTATTGGTGGTCACATCCGAACCTGTGATGTGACAACAGATGTCATCTGTCAAACTATCGATGAAGCCCATCAATCCGGACTTATCATAGACTACAAGATCTGGAATGCAGGTGATGATAGTGAGATATTGATGACCCATACCCGAGGAGTTGACGATGAAGAAATCCATAAAACCGCGTTTGATGCCCTCATGAAAGGTGCTGAAAATGCGAAAGAACGTGGTTTGTACGGGGCTGGACAGGACATCCTGAAAGAAGCTTTCAGTGGCAATGTCCGTGGAATGGGTCCTGGAGTAGCGGAGATGGAGTTTGAAGAACGCCCTGCTGAACCCTTTGTTGCCTTTACAGCGGATAAAACTGCCCCCGGAGCCTACAACTATCCCATTTATCGCATTTTCGCCGACCCTTTCAATACTGCGGGACTTATCATTGACCCAAAGATGCATGATGGCTTCATTTTCGAGGTCTTTGACATCAAGAACAACAAAATGGTCAAGTTAGAAACCCCTACTGAAACCTATGACCTTCTTGCCCTCATCGGTTCAACCGAGGATTACGTCATCAAACGCGTCTATTCCAAAGACGAATCCCGAGGGATAGGCGCAGTCATTTCAACAGAAAAACTCTATGCGGTCGCCGGCAAATACGTCGGCAAAGATGACCCTGCAGCCATCGTTCGTGCTCAAAGTGGATTTCCTGCAACGGGCGAAGTTCTCGAAGGCTTTGCACTCGGTCATCTTGTAACCGGTTGGATGCGAGGCAGCCACAATGGACCACTTATGCCTGTACCACTCCATTTTTCCCAATGCACACGATTTGACGGTCCCCCACGCATCACTGGCCTCGCATTCAGCATGAAAAACGGTGTATTGACAGAACCCATTGATGTCTTTGATGATCCCGCTTGGGACTTTACCCGAGACCAATGTATGTATGTTACCGATTATCTCCGTCGACATGGCCCCTTTGAACCTCATCGACTTCCTCCATCCTCAATGGAATACACTACTCTCCCACAGGTCTTGAAAAAGCTGCAGAGCCGATTTAAGCCGATTAAGTAGTGTAAACGTTGCCATCACAACTACCCAAGAATTGCCTCCAGTACGCGTCCTTCATTATGTTTAGGTGCATGTATACAAAGTATATGTGCAAAATTAGGGCAAGCTCCATAAGATTCACTGACTACTGAAAATAGGCGTCTTTACAAACCATGAATCCACTAACAATCAGAGGGGCACTTACGGAGTAAGTAATAAAAAATTGAGTAAGAAATGGCGGGCCCGCAGGGATTTGAACCCCGGATCTACAGGTCCGAAGCCTGTCGCCGTATCCACTTGGCCACGGGCCCACATTAGAAACAGGCGAGTTATAGCCTCACCTATTTTAATCGTTTCGTTCCTGTTTTTGATGTTTTAGGCAATGAATAACCTGACGAAAAAGAGAAAAGGCTGACTCGGCGTTATCTCAATAGGATTCAGATAATGGTGAAAGTCAAAAATCCCTGGGCAGAATTTCGAAAACAAGTCATAGAAGCCCTTCATTTAGCAAGTGGGCAAGATCTCAGCAGGTATCTCGAAATACCCGGTGACCCACAGCATGGGGACTTGGCTTGCACCGCCGCATTCCATCTAGCTCAGCAGCTTAAAAAAAGTCCTGCGGAAATTGCCAAAGATCTTGCTGTCTTTGATCCTATTCGGTTTCCCCTGATTGAGCAAGTTATCCCACAGGGTCCATATGTTAATTTCTACATCAATATCATCCTGTATCGCCGTCTGGTTGTCGATGCAATTCAAGCTGATAGGTCCTCGTATGGAAAATCAAAGATATTTGTGGGAAATCATGTAGTTGTGGAATATCCAGCCGTGAATCCGAACAACCCATTGCATATTGGGCATGCTCGGAATGCCGTCCTTGGTGATGCCGTGTCTGGGTTAATGGAAGCCGTCGGTTACGATGTTACCCGGATGGATTATATCAATGACTTAGGACTCCAGATCGCCGTCGCTTACTGGGCCCTCAAGCACTTGGATGCATCAAAATACAAAGGAAAATATGACCAGATAATTGGGCGACTCTATGTAGATGCCCAAGAAAAATATGATGAAACTCAAGTTCGTCAATACCTGAAGCTCATGGAAGAAGGAGACAATGAAGTGGCTTCTGCCGCCCGAAAGATGTCTGAAAGAGTGCTGCGAGCCCATCATAGGACCCATGACCGACTAAACGTGCATCATGATCTGTTAGTTTGGGAAAGTGACATTGCCCATTCTGGTCTGTTTGCTGAAGGTCTACAGAAAATCATGAAAGCGCCGACAGCATCACGTCCATCTAAAGGTGAGAAGGCAGGGTGCGTCATTGTAGACCTAGGTGCCTACGAGGAATTCAAACAACTGAAAGATACTGAGAAGGTTTTGGTCCGCTCCGATGGTGTAGCCACCTACACAGGGAAAGACATTGTATTCCACTTTTGGAAATTCGGCATCATACCTGACCCGTTCAAATACAAGCAATTCAAGAGCCCTAAAACCCATGACAACGTCATTTGGACCACCACTCAACAAGGCGAAACCGGCCACTATCGTCCTGCCGACATCATCTACAATGTTATTGGTATGCCCCAAAGCCAAGAACAACGAACCGTTTATCTTACGCTAGAAACTTTAGGCTACAAGAAAGCATCAGCCAATTACTACCATCTCGCCTACGAGTTCGTCACCCTACCCAGCACTCGCATCTCCGGAAGAAAAGGGACCTGGATCGATCAAAGCACTGACGACATCATTCGAGAAGCCACGCGCCGAGCCCGAAAAGAAGTGAAAAAACGTAATCCCGACGCTGACACAAAATTCCTCCGACAAGTCGCCGAAGCCGTTGGATCCGCTGCAGTTAGATACTCCTTACTCAAAGTTGCAGTCGAAAAACAAATCGTGTTCAAATGGGAAGATATGCTCAACTTCGACGGCAACGCCGCCCCCTACCTGATGTACACTCACGCCAGAGCCTGCTCAATCCTCCAGAAAGAAGCCGCGCCAACTACAGCACGAATCAGCAGCCTAAAAAATCCCTACGAAACTGAACTCGTCAAGCTCCTTGGTCGGTTCCCAGCCCTGCTTCTGGAAATCGTTGAAGGAATACGTCGTGAAGTCTGGGGCACCCGCATCGAGCTCTTCCATCTTGCTGAGTATGCTTATGCCTTATGCGTGGCTTTCAATTCCTTCTACAATCATTGCCCGGTCCTCAAAGCGGACACAACTGCTCTCAAAAACGCTCGGTTACTTCTTGTTGACCTAAGTCGGCAAGTTCTTTCCAATGCCCTCAAGCTTCTTGGAATTGAACCCCTCGAGCGCATCTAGGCTAGCGCCCCCCCCCTTAATGGTCTAATATGACAAGAATTAAATATTACATAATGCACTAATATTCTTATTAAGCGAGAATAATTGAGGGCTCGTTTTAATGGAGATGATTCCTTTTGAAAATCGTATATCGTCACTGGGCGCTCGACCAAGGGCTCGAAGACATCCAAGCAAAAATATACACTGAAGCATCTGGTCTCCCAGTCCAGGCGGAGCAGATTCGTGCTCGAAACATGAGCCGCGATCCTAAAATGACTCGCTATGCCCTAACAGAAAACGGCGACCCCCTCGCCTACATCACGGCACGGGATTCCACCAGCGAAAAAGGGCGAACCTACATTGGATATCCTTGGACTATGCCAGGTGCTCCTCCTGAAGTACAAGCTAAGTTATTTGATGATTTATTCGCTTTCTTAAAAAAGAGGAAGGAAACTGAAGAAATCGCGACAACCGTTGTTCTTACAGCAAAAATCGCTGAACAACAGCTCACCTACTGGCAAAAGAAGGGCTTTGAAGAAGATGAGCGGCTTTATCGTTACGTTCTCGATTTTACTGTTAAGGAGATAAGTAACTGGAAGCTAGAGAAAGAACTCACAGTGTTTACGAGTCGAGTTGCTACTAGCGAGGACCTCAAATACTTGTATGAAATTTCACAACTGGACCCAACCCTTGCTGGGGAATTTCAAACAGAAGAAGCCCGAGAGAGTTATTTCAAAACTCGAGTACTTAAAGACGGCCATGCCGTTCTTCTCTTTGAGAAAGACAAAGTAATCGCTGCCAGTGCGCCACTCAAAATTGAACCTGATCAGCTCTTCCTCATCGCAGATAAACCACGGGTTATAATGCGGTTCACCGCAATCAGACCCGGTTACCAATATGCATGGAAGCGATTAGTGGTCGAAATTGCCAAGGAAATGCAAGCAGCAGGTTGGAGTGATACACCCTTACGAGCCAGCTTCTTCTTCTCAGCGAACGCACCCGTTGCCATTAACTTCGCACAAATGCGACCAGAACTTCAAATGTTCGAAATCATACTCAAAAAACCTTTAGCAGCCTAAGACACAAATGCTAGTTGGTTAAGCTGATGACCACTGTTGCCGTCGTTAACACAGATTCCTTCGATAAGGCCATTGACACCATCGGGGGGCTAAATAACCTCAACAATCCAGATCGGAAAGTCGTTGTAAAGGTTGGAATCTATAATCCCAAAACGGGGATTTGTTCCACGGTGAAGACAGTGACTTCTATCATCGCAGCCTTCGATAAAGCCCCCGCGCTCCTAATTGCTGAATCCGACAGCAGAGCAGGTCCCGGATTGAAACGGTTAGAGGTCTGGAACAATTGTTACAATGAAAGGGCTGTGCCTTTCAATCTGTCTCAGGACAAAGAAACCCAGTTAATCGAAGTTGCCGGAGAAGAAATACCCTTCTCCCAAACACTGTTACAACCCAAAACCCTCATCAGCACTCATGTCCCCCGCCGATATGAAAAAGCCGGGTTAGAAGATTTAATGAATATGGGCTTTGTCATTAAAAACCTCTTTGGACTCATTCTCGATACCAAGAAACATCGATTCCACAACCGGCTCTCCACAGCTCTTCTGGATATGTATGAAGCTGTAGGCGGCATCGACCTAGCAGTCCTCGATGCAACTCATGCGTTCCTTGGGTGGAAAAAGAAACGCATTACAGTATCCCCTGACCGACTCATCGTTGGAAAGGACGCATTTGCAGTTGAGGCTGTGGGTATGCACATGATGGGCTTCGATCCGCTCGAAATGCCCGTGCTTCAAGAAGCCCAAAAACGAAAATTAGGCGAAATCAACCTGAAGAAAATAAACATCGTCGGAGATATTGAAGGCCCCAAACAAATGGTCACTCAGGCCTTTAGCAAGCTTAAGCCTAAGAACCAACATCAAGAGTGATAACTGATTCGAAAGGGCAACTAGCTTATTCAAAGTCGCTCTTCAATTTCTCCGCGAATCCTATTTTGAGTTTCGACAGTTTAGGTGGAATTACAGCTCGCACATAGGCCTGGTTGGGATTTCGCGTAAAAAAGTTCTGATGATAATCTTCCGCTTCAAAAAAAGCTTCAAAGGGTTCAATTGCCGTTACGATTGGCTTAGAATATTTACCTGATTTTTCAAGTTCCTTAATAACTTCCTCTGCAACATTTTTCTGTTCTTCATCATGATAAAAAATCACCGAACGATATTGCGTACCAACATCATTCCCTTGACGATTCAAAGTTGTCGGATCATGTGTGGCAAAGAAAACATCAAGCAATTCTCGAAAAGTAATTGCAGTAGGATCATAGGTAATCTGGATTACCTCAACATGGCCTGTTCGTCCCGTACTCACCTGTTTGTAGGTAGCTGTTTCGGCTTTTCCCCCCGAATATCCTGAAGCAACTTTCTGGACGCCTTTTAACCGAAGAAATACAGCTTCAGTACACCAGAAGCATCCACCACCTAAAGTGGCAAATGCGGCTCTATTTGTACTGTTCATTTTTATTTCACCAAATCTGATTCCTCACGAGCCGTCATACTTCAAAAATCCAATGAATTAACGAGAATGCATCCGAAAAGTGGCCTAACCAAATATAATAAGCCAGCAATACACATCTTCCACAACTCACTGGTAATGAGGACTAGCAATGTCTCCTACGATCCCGAATTTTGATCCCGAGCTAGCAAAAGAGTATGTAACGAATTATGATGTCCCTGAAATTCTCGAATTTGTGAAGTTATTGTACCTTCGCGATATTCAGGGTACTCCGATTTCAGGATCAGAATTTCTTCGACAGCAAAAGAACACAGTTCCACTACTACAAACTGGGATGGTTCCATGGATTGAGAAGAACCGCAAACGCAGCTTCCTTAGCTTCCAAGAAGTCCTCTCCTTTTTCGGGTATCTTGGCCTCAATGGCACACAAATCCCTGAACTTGTTGATGCTGTTGACCATACGTTCACGACCTATCCACGTCGCCATGGAGCCTTCATTGCTTCCAGTGGAAAAGTCAATCAATGCGCTAACACGAAATTTCTTCGTGCTGTCCTAGCTCTGGGATTCGCGAAGGATTCACGCGTCGAACGCGCTTGTGGGGAATATCTTGAAAGGAATCTTGGACACGAAGGAGAATGCCATGTCCGAACTGATGGGAACCCCTGTGCATATGTGATGGTTCACACGCTTCGCTGGTTGAATGAATACCCTGCAAAATGGCGAACCAAAGAGTACCATCGGTCAGTCAAGAATATCCAAAACTACCTTCTCGCTCATGACTTGTCCACAGCGAATTATCCGCGGCGATATCCAGAGCCGAATAAGAATTGGTTCAAGTATGGTTACTTCCGCTCCTATCAAAGCAGTATCTTTGAAGCCACTGAAGCCTTAGTAGAAAGTGGTATTACACAACATAAGGCTCTTAAAAGAACCCTCAACGTGATTGGTTCAACCTGCATTAATGGTGTAACATGGAAACCGCAATATATTCAGAAGCACTGGCCCATCAAAATACTGCCCCCACAACGTGGAGCTAACGTGGGAAGCCCTTGGCTCTCACTTCGAGGACTACGAATCACAAGGGGCTAAGTCTTTTTCGGGAATTCTTTGAATACATCTTCAAGAGTGGGTTTACCGATTTCCTGCAGCTCATAACGCACTCGAACTGAAGGTTTGTTTATTTTGACAACGCGCCCCAAGTCGATGGGTGTGCCAATCACCACAACTTCCGCATCGACAGCATTAATTGTCTCTTCAAGTTCCTTCACTTGCTCTTTGCCATACCCCATGGCAGGAAGTATCTCACTTAGATGAGAGTATTTTTCGAAGGTGGCCTTGATAGATCCCACTGCGTATGGGCGGGGATCGATAATTGCTGCTGCACCGTACTTTTCTGCTGCCACCCAGCCTGCTCCGATTTCCATTTCCCCATGTGTTAATGTTGGTCCATCTTCGATAACAAGGGCGCGTTTCCCTCGGATAGCCTCTGGGTTGTCAACGAAGAGAGGTGAAGCTGCATCGATGATGATGGCTCGGGGATTTACTACGCGAATGGTTCGGCGGACTTGTTCGACACATTCGGGTTCGGCGCTATCGATTTTATTGATTATGACAACATCGGCCATACGCAGGTTGGTTTCTCCAGGGTGATACATAACTTCATGGCCTGCACGGTGGGGGTCGGCAATGACGATATGAATGTCTGGTACATAGAACGGAAAGTCGTTATTACCTCCATCAAAAACGATCACGTCAGCTTCTTTTTCTGCTTCTTCAAGGATTTTACCATAATCAACGCCTGCGTACACGATGGCACCTCGGTTAATATGGGGTTCGTATTCTTCCATTTCCTCAATGGTCGTTTTGTATTTCTTGAGGTCCTCGATTGTCTCAAAGCGTTGCCATACCTGTTCTGCTAGGTCTCCGTAGGGCATTGGGTGCCGAATCACGACGACTTTCAACCCTTTGTTGCGTAGGAGTTCAACGACGCGACGGCTGGTTTGACTCTTGCCTGCACCTGTTCGGACTGCACACACGGCAACAACTGGCTTCTTGCTTTGAAGCATTGTTGTGCCGGGTCCCATTAATCGAAAATCTGCGCCCATGGAGTGAACCCACGAGGCGAGGTGCATCACATCAAGGTGTGCAACATCGCTGTAGGCAAAAATGACTTGCTCAATATCATGTTCTTTTACCAGAGCTGGTAAAATATCCTCAGGGTAAATCGGAATACCTTCCGGATACAGCTTTCCGGCAAGAACTGGAGGATAGGTTCGTTCCTCAATACCGGGGATTTGCGTGGCTGTAAATGCGACGACCTCGTATTCTTCGTTGTCACGGAAATACACATTGAAATTATGAAAGTCGCGGCCTGCCGCACCCATGATTATAACTCGCCTTCGTGCCATAATGAACATCACATCCAGTTGTGAGCACGGTTGTGTCTCCCCAGTAAAAGCATTACGTTTCATCAGAAAGCGATACTGTTGTCAACAGTTGAAACCGCTTTTCAGACAAGGAGAGTTTAAAGCACACATTGGGTTCACAGTATATGTTACTTGGAGCGGAATGTATGTCTCGAAAACTGGTTCGTAGATATTATGATGAGCAATATCAGGCTGAATGGCGTCGGCTCATTCAAGACCCCTTTTCACATCTTGAATTTCAGACCACTATGCATTTTCTTAACAAATACATTCCAAAACACGGGTTATTCCTTGATGCATGTGAGGGTCCAGGTCGCTACACAATTGAACTCGCAAAACGAGGGTAAGAACTCATCTTATTTGACCTTAGTTCTGAATCGTTGAAAAAAGCAGAACGTCAAATCAAACGCGCAAAAGTACAGCAAAAGGTTACACAATATATCGAGGGCTGTATCACAGATTTAAGCCAATTCGAAGATAACACCTTTGATGGAATCCTTTGTTTGGGTGAGCCACTAAGTCATTTGCTCAGCAAAGTTGACCGAATTCGAGCTGTTGATGAATTGATTCGCGTCGCAAAACCTAGTGCTCCGCTCTTTGTGTCAGTCATTGGCCGCTTAGTAGTCCTCAAAGATGCATTGGAGTCCTTTCCTGATCTACTGGAAATCAAGGATTTGTTTATGAAAATCCTCGACACTGGGACTTATGAGGGGGGACATGGTTTTACAGCCGTTCATTTCTTCCTCAGCGAAGAACTTGAATCAATATTTCAAGAAAAACCCGTAAAAATTCTTGAAATGGTGGGGCTTGAAGGCCTTGCTTCGTCACACCGCAGGAGGCTCAATCAATTAGCTCGAAAGTACCCTAAACGATGGAAGAATTGGCAAGCATATCACTTGAAAACTTGTACACATGCGCATATAGTAGGAACCTCTAATCATATACTCCTTATTTGCCAGAAAACTTAATCTCTCGAAGTATTAGGCGTAAAGAATTGATTTTGCGCCTTCAAAATCCGTTTTTAGTCGGAATTGCGTCTTCCTGAACGCGATTTTTTAGGAGAAACACGGTCAACAAAGAAATATAAGTCGCGATTGCCCAGCTCATAGCTAGTGAGGAGATGTTCCATGCGGGGTAAAAGCGGAAAAGGTATTCTCCTACTAGGCTTAAGCCTGCTAAAGCTCCTAATTGCTCCTTTTCTCAGACGGCTGAGATAGGGCGCATCATATACACCTGGGATGAAGTTGTTTTTCCCGTTGGGACTTTATCCCGGTGCATTCTCTTTTTGTTAATCGCTCGACGCTGGTCTCGCCAAGTATCGGGCAATGACAGCTAAAACAGCACCGAGTAACGCTGGTGAATTGAGGAGAATTAGGGGATAGACAACAGGGGAGATTCCAGCTAGATAGTATCCGGCGAAGAGGATGATGAGGCTAAAGATACCAATGCCTGCTCCAAGGCCAATGATAAATCGACCCGTTCCAATCCGGTTCATCAGGAAGAGTGCTGATCCAAAGATAACAGCAATTCCTCCAAAGGATGCAATCCAACTGAGAACTGACAAAAGGAGGTTCACGTAATAGGCAACTTCGGGTGGCAGACCTAAAATTGCAACTATCATTGGTAGATATGCCCATAAGCCAATTCCGCCAACAGCCCCTGCGGTGATCATGAGAAGTCCACCAATGAGACCAATGACGAATGGTAGTTTATTTTCCAATGTGGGGCTCTCCTCAAAGGGATAGCGGCTGTAAGCATTTAAAATGATTGTATAAGCTTCTCAATATGGGTGAAGAAATGGTGTGGTGCCTTGTTTGATGATAGAGACAAACTTTTATAACTCCACACAGTGAACGTGCAGCTACCAGAGGTCGAATTATAATGATGGAAAGAAGTCTAGCCTATGACCGTGCGATTACGATTTTTAGCCCGGAAGGCCGGTTATACCAAGTTGAGTATGCATTAGAAGCAGTTCGTCGTGGCAAAACAGCGATCGGCGTCAAAGCTGCAAATGGTGCTGTGATTGGCGTTCACAAAGAAGCCACGTCCCCCCTCATGGACCTAGAACAGATTCAAAAAATCTACGTAGTCGACAAACATATCGGTTGTGCTATTGCCGGTCTACATGCAGATGCTCGGGTTCTGGTGGATTTTGCTCGAGTTCAAAGCCAGATTAACCAAATTACTTATGGTGAGCCCATTGATGTGGAAGTTCTCACTAAGAAAGTATGCGATCTGAAACAGAACTACACGCAAGTAGGCGGCATTCGTCCATTTGGCGTTTCTCTGTTGATTGCCGGTGTCGATTCGCAAGGCCCCCAGATCTTCACAACAGATCCTTCAGGCTCATATTGGAGTTGGCGTGCAACCGCTATCGGTTATAATTCTGAAGCAGCCCGAGAATATCTAGCAAAGCATTATAAGCCCTCCATCAAGCTAATGCCAACCGCTGTCAAACTCTGTATCGACACCCTTCGACAGGTCGTCGAAGAGAAACTCGATGAAGAAGCTATGGAAATCTCCGTTGTGGATACGGAAAAACAAGTCTTCACTCCACTGACCAACGAAGAGATTCGTAGTTTACTCGAATAGTTCAGGGTACTCGACTCCATTCACTCTCAACAAATTATCAGCCGAAAGAGTGGACTTTAGTCTTCGTCCCAATCGAAATCGATGTCGTCCGGTTTTTTCTCTTTCTTCTTTTTCCCTTTAATAATCTGAATTTGATCACGAAGTGGTCGGTCAATTCGCAACACGTTATCCGCTGCGTTTTGAACTGCTACACTAAATCCCGGTTCAAAGCCTATGGCCAGTGTTTCTAAACCATGTTCTCGAGCTCGACGAAGAATAGGTGCTGTTCTAGCATGACGACTAAATACGACAAGAAGCTTGGTCGCATCACCTAACACGAGGTCCATCGATTCAATTGCCATATGTATATGAACATCGGATGTGGTGACAACGGGTGTAAACCCACTATTCGATATTGCTTCAAGCAATTTGGTGCTCGCCCGTTCATTCAAATAGACTTTTGCGACACCAATTTTGCCAAACTCTTCAATTTGACTCTTCAAGTCATCTAATCGGATCTCGAATTCGCGACGTAAAACATTGGGCCCATCAATGAGGAGGGCGACTCTTCCCGAGCGACGAAGTCGAGATACTAATCGTACTAAACTTCGTATTCGTCCGGTCCGTGATGACATAGGTGTTCAAACTCGAGTGAGTCGATATAGTTTATAAATGAAAATAATTGTTCTTTCCTCAATCCACTCTGCTACGACTTAATTCTTTTGTTTTTAATACGGAAAGTTTAACTGCGTGTCTTTTAAGTATTGCAGAGCAGGGAAAGCCTCATGAAGCAGGTCATTGAACAAGAAAAGGCATGGGAAATGATTCGCGGTGCGAAGAGTGCTGGTGGTCAAATCATTTCAGCTACAATCCATGTCCGTATCTCTGAAAGCAACTCCAACTCTGATTTCCAGAAAACAGTCAGTGCCATTTTAGGTGATGGCTTTTCCCAACCAAGAGGACGCGCAGTTGTTGTCTGGGGAGAACAAGCAACAGATATCAGTGATGTTGCTAACCTTTGGCTCCATTACGGACAAGTTGAATCGACCGAGATTCTCTCTACCTGCCGCAATTTAGCAGGGAAAGCAGGATTTGGTGAAACTGGTAAATTACGACTCACATGTGTAATAGAATTTTCTGAACGCAACCGCGTAGTAACCTTGCATGATTTGGCCTATCCTGCCCGGGGAGGAGAAGCTGTCGCAGATACCGTTGCACTAAGACCTTTCAAAGCTGTCAGTGACAAGGGCGAATACACTTTCCAGACGGTTCCCGAATTAAAGAAATTTCTCACCAAAGTCAAGGATGCAGAGACCCATAGATTTGATGACAAGACTGGTAAATGGGTGCGCTGGGTTGAAGTAGAACAACAGGAGGACACACTTGTTGTTAATATACCTAGCCAGAAAGGGTCTAAAACTTTGCAAATCAATCTTCAGACTGGCAAAGTTGAGGAAAAGAAATAATTGTCCCTCTAACTCTTTTTTCCAAGGAGCAGGCTTTTTAGCCTGAACGCTCCATTGTCTACTGCTCCACGGATCATTCATTTGTAAAGTAAGGTAGTTCTTGATGGCTGAAGAAGAAAGAGTGGAACTCGAAGAAGAAAAGAAAATTGAAGAAAAACGCAACGTAGCTAAACAACTGGCAACCTCATTTCCCAAGTTCCTTGTGAATGGTCTCATTGTGATTGGACTTGGGCTATTCTACATTTTCGTTATCCCGCTCTTCGCTTTGTTAGATGCATTTCCGATACTTGTGCTTCCGACAGTGTTGGATCCAGCGGGTGTCATCCTTACAGGTTATTCGCTCATCCGCATTGGAGTGCTGTTAGTGATTCTGTTGTTTGGAATTGAATCCCTGTTGCAATTTGCTCGTTCTGCTGATGCCTTCTCTGATTACATTATTAGCCGGCTTCCCGGAATGCGTTCTACTGACCGATATCATCCCCGACGTATCCCCCTTAACTTGATTTACATTTTCATGATCTTAGCTGTTTATGTTATTGTCTCCCCAATTCTCTTACCGGGCTTATTTCCAATTGCGATTCTCCAGCCTTATTTCCATATTCTTGCCGTGGCCCTCGTTCTCTTTTTCGTATTGACGTTTGTCTATGATTTAGCAAAATCCATCCAAAAATCAACCAAACGTGGTATTGACAAATTTGGTAAACGGATCGCTCGCCGATATGAAGTGGAAAATGAGAAATCAGAGAAAACAGACATCGATTATTAGGGCTATCCGGTTGGTTTCGCTGTGGCTTCCACTGCCGTGGAAGACCGTTTGCGACTTGCAGGCTTTGGAGCTGCTTTAGCGATATCTGCAAGGATAACAGCGGTTTTTCGTAATCCCTCCAGACGCATTGCCGTACCCAAAGGTGGATCAAGCCCGATAAGAAATTGAATTTTAGTATCAATGTTATTAACGCGTACAAAAGACCAAAATTCTTGCAAGACCTTCCGTTGTGGCTGAACATGTTCGGTGAACGCTTCCTCACTGAATTTCGGAAACTCAATCCGAAGATACCAAGTGTCTTGCATATCCTTGAGGATATCTGCCGATAACCCATGCATTTCCATAAGAAATGTCAGGAGCGGTTCAAGCGCCTCACGATTAACAATATCCCCATCCGGGTCCAAACTCACCAAATCCCGCTTCAAGTCAACAATAAAAATCCCATTTCCTACTCCGAAATACCATCGGTTTTCAATCGCATACCCATAAACCGTTTGTTTCGTTCTTTTTTCTAAATATTCAGTAAACGCTTTGAAATTGGCTTCTGGTTTATCCTTTTGAAACTGTATAAAGCGCCGAAAATAAGCAAGTGGATAGCGTGGTTCGTGGGGGTGGTCGCGTTTTGCCCCGGATTTTAAATAAGCCTCTAGGGCTCGTATGCTCACTTGGTAACAAAACGAAGGCAAATCAGTAGTCTTTGCTCCTAACGCAATCAGGATATTCAGAAAGACACGATCAGGGCACAAAGGCCTAATTGTACAGCGCATGCGGTCCCGTTGGCATTGTTTGCATGTAGTTGCCATCCTTGTAAGAACTTGGGTGAGCATGAACCGACCCATCGTTGGATTCCCAAGTTCCTCCAACTTTTCAAATCGGTCCTGATACTTCATGTACACGCTCAATCACCCAATGCTACCCAATAAAACGCGGTTCTTCATCCTTTATTCAAAGCTTCATTCAATTAAACAGGCTCTACAAACGCCTAGACGCTTCTAAACTTTTCGGTATTCGAATGGACTACTTAGTCTCTCGTTATCTTGTTTTTTGCATTTTTTTAGGTTAATTTGGGAGAACTTGATTTTCCTCAAGATGAGCAAAGCATAAAAGACTTGAGGCTCTCCATCGAAGCGAATTTCGCTCAAATATTCACCCTAGGTGTTTATGCTCATGACGGAACGAATAATTGATCTTCGATTTCATGGGCGAGGAGGCCAAGGAGCTTGGACAGCGTCAATCCTCCTGGCTCGTGCCGCCATCATGGAAGGCAAATATGCCCAATCCTTCCCCTTTTTTGGACCAGAACGTAGTGGAGCCCCTGTTGAAGCTTTTGCCCGAATCAGTAACGAAGAAATCGAGTTGCACAGCAAAGTGTATGAACCCGACTACGTTGTCGTCATTGACCCCACTCTTCTTGCCCAGGTGCCGGACACCGTAGTCGCTGGCACTAACACGAAAACCAAACTTATTGTCAATACCCGTGAAGATGCCAAGACTCTTGCAAAGAAACTTGGCTTCAAAGGTGAAGTATGGACACTTGCTGCAACGGATCTTGCTCGCGAAATCATTGGGCGACCCATTGCTAACACTGCCATGTTGGGCGCGTTAATTCGTGCTACCAATTTAGTAAAACTAGATAGCCTATTTGAAGAAGTCAAAGCGCAGTTTGGTGGCCGTATCGGTGAGCGAAACGTGACTGTCATCCAACGTGCTTATGATGAGGTGTTGAAACATGCCTGAAAAACAACCTGGCTCTAAAGAGATTCCCGCTGCAGGAGTTTGTTGGAAACCTGCTACCGATTACAAAACTGGAGATTGGCGCAGCAAACACCCTGTCCGAGACGAAGAAAAATGCACACGCTGTCTCACCTGCTGGATTTTCTGCCCCGACGCAGCAATCAGCTGGGATGGCAAAGACATCCACTTCGACCTAAACTATTGCAAAGGCTGTGGCATTTGCGCCGAAGAATGCCCAGTCAAATGCATCGAAATGGAGGATGAATAAGACAATGTCTGTTAAACAAATACTCATGGGAATCAATGGTGATGAAGCAGTCGCCTATGCAGCAAAACATGCTCTCGTTGACGTCTGTGCCGCATACCCTATCACCCCACAAACGATTATTGTAGAAAAGTTCGCAGAATTTGTTGCCAACGGTGAAGTAGAAACTGAATTCGTCCGCGTTGAATCCGAACACAGCGCCCTCAGTGCTTGCCTTGGTGCCTCAGCCGCAGGAGCCCGCACCTTTACTGCCAGTGCAGCCAACGGCATCGAACTCATGCACGAAGTCATCTTCCTCACCTCCTCCATCCGCCAACCGGTCATCATGGCTGTCGCCGACCGCTCCCCTAGCGGACCCATCAACATCCACGGCGACCAAACCGTCTCCCTCGCCCAACGCGACACCGGATGGATCATGATGTACTGTGAAAACTCCCAAGAAGCCTACGACTCCACCCTCCAAGCCTTCCGCATCGGTGAACACCCCGACGTCCAACTCCCCGTCATGACCATGCTCGACGGCTTCGTCCTCACCCACACCCTCGAAAACGTCTACCTCCTCAACGAAGCCGATGCCCACAAATTCGTCGGACGCCGCCAACCCATGATGCTCACCATCGACGGCAAACAAGTCCCTCTCAAACTCGATCCCAAAACTCCCATCACCATCGGTCCTCTCCAACTCTTTGACTATTATATGGAATCCAAACTCCAGCACAGCCAAGCCATGGAAAAAGCCCGCCCCGTCATCACCCAAATCAACAATGAATGGGCCCAACTCACCGGACGCAAATACGGCGACGGGTATTTACAACCCTTCAAAGTCAATGACGCTGACGCCGTCATCCTCACCAGCGGCAGCTCCGCCGGCACCGCCCGGTTCGTCGCCCGACAACTCCGCGCTCAAGGCAAAAAAGTCGGACTTCTCAAACTCCGCACCTTCCGCCCATTCCCCGACAAGAAACTCGCTAAACTCCTTACTGACGTACCCGTTGTCGGTATCTTCGAACGCACTCATACCACTGGCAGTCTCGGTGGTCCTCTCTTCAATGAGGTGCGAAGCGCCCTCTATGAGCACGACACTCGCCCCACTATCCTCGGCTACTACGGTGGACTCGGTGGTCGTGACGTGACCCCTAACCACTTCAAGGCAATTTACAAGGAGCTCCTAAAAATAAAGGACACAGGCAAAGCTCCGAGCAATCCCATCAAATACATCACGGTGAGAAAATAACCTGGAGGAAGAAACATGACTCAAGAAACCCCTGAATGGCGACCCAAACTCAAAGACATCGCGGAGCAAAAAGAATTCTTCACCAGCGGCCAACGCCTCTGTGCTGGCTGCCCCGCCGGCTCCATGGCCCGCATGGCCATGCACGCCCTCCCCCGCCCTCACAACACCATCGTCAGCCAAGCCACTGGCTGCCTCGAAGTCGCCTCCACCATCTACCCCTACACCGCCTGGCGCGTCCCCTGGATGCACAGCCTCTTTGAAAACGCCCCCGCCAATGCCAGCGGCATCGAAGCCGCCTACAAAGCCCGCAAACGCCAAGGCCTCGAAGACGACATCCCAGATTTACTAGTCTTTAGTGGCGACGGTAGTGGGTTTGACATCGGCGTCCAAGCTGCCAGCGGCGCTATCGAACGCCGACACAACTTCCTCTACATCATCTACGACAACCAAGCCTACCAAAACACTGGGATCCAACGCTCTGGTGCAACACCCAAATATGCGTGGACAACGACCAGTCAAGTCGGGAAGGCAGTTCCTGGAAAACCCATCTGGAAGAAACCCATTGCCCTTGTGTATGCTGCACATGATCCGGCATATTGTGCGACGGCTTCGGTGTATCATTGGCGTGACTTCATGATGAAGGTGCGGAAGGGGATGGAGAAGCAGGGTCCGGCGGTGATTGTTGTGTTAGCTCCGTGTCATCGAAACTGGCGGTATCCGGAAGAACTGGGAATGAAAATGGCGAAACTCGCAGTAGAAACCTGTTTCCATCCCTTATGGGAATACGATGGCGAAACTCGGACATATACAATGTCGTTACCGAGCCTGCGGTATGTGAAGGACCCATCAAAGAAGAAACCGATAGAAGAATGGCTCGAACCCCAGGGTCGATTCCGTCACCTCTTTCGACCAACACGCCAAGATGCGATGCTGAGAGATTTCCAGAATCTCGTTGATGAGGATTGGGACTATATTCAGAGACTCACGAAGATGTAATTTATTCAGTCGATTCATGTCTATTCACAAAAAGGTTGCTTGGTTATTCAATCGGCTAGCTATGAATCGGTTATGAGTGGATTTATAGTGTGCACGAGATTTAGTATACTTGTTCCAATAGAATTTCTTTGAGGATCATAGCTGCCATGTTCATTGAGGAGTATGAGTTTGGGAAAATTGTGATCAACGGGGAAACGTACCATACGGATGTGTTGGTGTTTCCGGACCGGGTCCGGGATCAATGGTGGCGACGGAAAGGCCATGAACTCACCATAGAGGATTTGAAATGTGTGGTGGCTGCACGACCCGAGGTCTTGATTGTGGGTACGGGATATCGTGGGGGGCTTCGAATACCTAATGAGACTAAACGACAGCTAGAAAGTCACCATGTTCAACTTATCGCGAAAAAGACACAAGAGGCGTGTTCAATCTTCAACTCCATGATACGGGCTCATCGTAACGTGGTGTTGGCATTGCATTTAACCTGCTAGCCCAGGCATTTTATGGGGGTTGGTCCGCAACAGTTCATGTTATAATTGCTGATGTCAATAGTATCTTGGGATGGTTCGAGTTGGGTACTAAGGATCCACGTTTCCGATTTCTGGGGGCGATTGTAGTTGCTAGTTTGGGGTGTCTGCTGATTGGATTTGGGTTAGTCTATCCGATTTACGGTGCGTCGGATGGACAGCCACAGTATGCCTGGGGTGGAGTACGATATGAGCATGTGCGACCCATTAGGGGCGTTGTCTCCAATGCAAGACCAATAGTTCAGGTTGAATTTGGTGTGGAGTGGCTATCTGATGTTTTGGTTGATGTTCGGAACTTCTATACCAATGGCACACCGGTCGTGCTTACTGTCTCTTCGGATGGTGATCAAACAACCACCTGGGATTTCTATAATACGACGAATGAACCGATAAATATAGGGATTGCCTTCGATTATTCCTCACTATTGGTGCTAACAATCCAATATGATTTGAACGCCACCTTCTTTTCGGGCTGGGTCCTGGTTCAGGGCATCCTATATCCACCGATGCCTCCGCCTCCAAATTTGGCATTCTTCTCTTCTAACCTTTTGGTTCTTGGCATAGTATTGCTTTTGCTTGGGTTGTATCTCTTTGGTTCTCAGAAACGCCATCACTTGTCAGGAAATTGGAATCAGGTGCTGGTGTTTTGCACACTTGGCGTATTGCTTCTCAGTGTGAGTTATCCTTCTCTTGCTAGCTCTTCCTATCGTCTTTACTATCATATCCCTGAATACACGGATTTCGGAGAATTCTCTGGGACGCTTAGCGCATCTGAACCCCATGTCAACATGACCCTAACTGGGCTAAGCCAATGTAACGTGAAATTGTATGGATTCCATGTTGCAACCGCATCAGTGACAATTCACTTATTCTCCTTGGATGGGATCATGAATCAGACATGGAATTATGTGAACTCACAATACCCTGGCTTCCGTAACTTCGAAATTGAAACCCCCGGAAATACAGTAGTTGAAGTGATTCGTGAAGCAGAGGATACCGCCTTTTGGTGTTGGATAATCACGAGCCATCGACCGGTGGAAGTCGTTCTGAATCCAGCTGGAGCGTATGCTCCGTTCGCCACTCTGTTTCTGGTAGTAGGAGTCGCAATCTTTTCTATTGGACTATTTTTCCTAACAAAGGGGTTCAGAGATGTTCCCAAAGATTACTAGCCAACTTTTTTTTCAGTTCTAGTAAGTGTTGGTATTGCCACTCTCGTTCTGTAGCGACCGCCTCATGTGCATTAGCTGCGTTTGAGGCTCTATGGATTGCTTGTAAGGCATAAATTGCGGCTCCAATGGAATGCGTTGGAACATGTGCCGTAGCCACGGCATGACCTGCAGCACGAGCTGCAGAACAGGCTGCATTGGCTTCTCCTACTTCACGGGCCGCGCCATGGGCATCAAGCGAAGCCTTGCGTATATTAGCGAGTTTTACTCCCCTGCTCTTTATCCAGGTCTTAAGGGTTTCAATGGCCCTTCGAGGTCGCTGGTCTTTTGGATATTTGTTTTCAAAATATGGTAAAGCACGCTCAACGCAATCCATCGCCCAAACTGCCAGTGTTTTCTGATCGGTTGCTTTCACAAGCTTGATAATTCGCTCATCTTTTCTGTAGTATGCAAGTGAAAAAGGCGGTTTCGCTTTTTGTGTTTTAGCATTCAAAGAAATTCCTCTTTGTCTCTTTTCATTTCTATTCAGTAGTGTTATTATGGGACGAGATTGTTTTGAATAAACGAATAATTGCCTATACCTCTGCTGGTGAAATGAGTGGTTGGGCTTCGAATTTATGGTTTTATAAACACGCCTCGAAATCTGTTGGTAGGACTCAAAAAGACGATCGACGCTCAATATCCATCCTTGTTTGCGCCGGTAAGTGTACATCCAGATTTGCTCCCACTTCCTGAAGAAGGCTATGATTCGCATCGTCGCCAATACTTGGCCAGTTCATTTCTCAACGTCCTTGATGGCTTCGTGCCACCCACTTTGCACGGTCTGGCTTTGGTGAATCTCGATCTTTTTGTGCCACGACTGAATTTCATCTTCGGACTTGCACAGCCTGGTGGGAATGCCCTTGTGGCACTTCCACGGCTTCAACCCGCCTTTTACCAACTGCCTTCTGATAAGGCCTTATATTTTCGGCGCATTGTAATCGAGGTGGTACATGAACTTGGCCACGTGCTTGGGCTCGGACACTGCGATAATTACTGTGTCATGCGATTTTCCAATACTCTTGCTGATACCGATCGAAAGCCAGCCAAATACTGTGAAACGTGTTTTCAAAAATTGGTTCATTGACTGAGACGTGCTCCAAAGGTGATAACTTAAATCGGTGTATTTCCTGACCGTCAATTGTGGGATTTCAGTATGAAAACGCTGATTGTGTATGGAACTCGGTACGGGGCCACTGCAGGGACATCAGAAGAAATCGCGAAAGTGCTTCGTGACGAGGGCTTCGATGTCAAGGTTGTCAATGCCAAAAAGGAGAAGGTCAAAGACATCTCGGACTACGTATTCG
>JABXGX010000126.1 GCA_016550405.1 archaeon
ATTACTTAGCCCAACAAGCAGTCAAAGCTGGCGCTGAATTTAAACAGAGTTGTACTTTCAGAAATCTTGAACAGCATGAGGCGTATGTGCAGTGCCTAACTGACCAGGGAAAATTTACTGGACGAGTTATCATTGGAGCAGATGGGGCTGCATCTCGTGTCGGACAAATTACGCGCCTCCGTACACCCAGGAAAGCGCACCAATTAGGAATTGCAGTTGAAACGGATGTGCCAATCTCAGAGAAGTTGTGGAATCACACTCTTGATCCTTCTCTGCTTGTGCTTTGGCTTCTTAATATTCCAAAAGGCTATTTTTGGGTCTTTCCACGCAAGACCAGTCTCTCCATCGGTGTTGGAGGAATTGCTGCTGAACTAGGTAATGTGCCTAACCTGCTTAGAGGATTAACACGTATGTTTTGTCAGTGGTATCAACTTCCACCATTCAAATTAAAACAGATACGTGGTCATCAGTTAACGGCATTTGAAACGCTAATCCCGCTATCCAATCATCGTGTGTTCCTCATAGGCGATGCAGCAGGATTCATCGACGTATTTAGTGGACAAGGAATTTGCTATGCTCTTGAAAGTGGAATCATTGGCGCCCAAACAGCTATTGCCATTATTAAAGGCAATTACTCACTAACCCAGGCTTCTGGTCAGTATCGACAACGAATTACTCAACGATTTGGAGAAGAACTTCAATTCAGCTGGTTTATCATGCGATTAGTACACGCACACCTATATGGCGGACTTCGGCTGGCTCGCCTAATGAAATGGCCAGGTCAACTGGTCTTTGATCTTGCCCGAGGAATTACTGATTATTATCGTATGAAACGAAATCCTCTTAGTCTCATCTCTCGGCTTTTTATTAAGGAATTAAAGACGCGTCTATTGGGCATTTTTACTTAATCATCACTTTCTATGGAGTTTGACTAGGAAGAATCGATGCCTTGGGAACGCAGATCTTTGGCAATTTCATCCAGTCCCAACTTCTGGAGAGTCGCTTGGGTTGGAACTCCTGTTTCAACATCCCAACCGTAGAGTTGATAATATTCATCGAGCATGGGCTCTAATGTCACTGTCTGCCCTTTACTAGGTCCACTGGGAACTGGTTCATGGGTAAAGCGGCGAGGTAATCGGTCGTCTTTTCGTCGAATTCCTTCGCGAACATTGAAGGCGCGCTTCATGGTGACCAACCGGGCTCCTATGTGCATCAATTCATCTACATTATCAAAGGCTGGCTCACCTGTGACGGTAGCAAGCAATGGGGCAAAATCTTCAACCCAAAAGATTGGCGGCCAAGAGCACGTATACCAGCATACAATCAAACTATCCCGAATTGTATAGACTTTCTCGGTCACAACTGTTGCAAGCGCTTTATACGTTTCTACATAGGGATCGCAGATTTCTGGAAGTTTATCTTCACCAAATCGCTCTGCAGCCACATCTTTGTACGCTAATTGGTCCATAGTGACAAGGTTACGAAGATGGTCAGCTCCACGGGCCGCGACCGCATGACCTAATGCCATAGACCGATGGGCTCTCCCGTCTTGACCCGAAATTTCCATACCTTTTACGGTCATGTCAAACGGTTCTGCCACTTCACCTTTCTGCTGAGCGATACGATGACTTCCCTCAGCAGCGAAGTCTCCTAGTCCCCTCCGTTGGGCAATTTCATGTATTAATTCAATGAGTACTTCCGTGTTTCCCCATTGAAGATTAAGTTTCCCAAGCTCTTCTTTAGTTAGCAACCCATTCTCTGCCAATTCCATCAGAAATGCCGCCGTTGCACCAGCGCTAATGACATCCATTCCATACTCATTACAGAGATGCTGGGCAACAAGAATCGTGGGAATATCATCGATTCCCACATTACTTCCCATCGCCATAATGCCTTCATATTCTGGTCCTTCGGTAATGAGTCCTTTGTGTGGTCCCTTGTCAACCTTGAAGGCTTTCTTACAAGCCAAACGACAGGTCCCGCAAGCCCGCGTTGTGTGATAATAATAATCGTGAAACGTTTCTGCGGATATGCGATCCCATCCCTCGTACACCCCTTCACGATGGTTGAAAGTGGGCAATTCACCGATGCTCTGTTTGGTCGCCACTAGGATGGCTGTTCCATATTTGCGCATTTCGAGTGCCTGGGGATTGGTCTGCACGCGCTCATGTCCATCACGCCACAACATTTGGAATCGATCAGGATCTGCAACAGAAACGCTTCCAGTTCCCCGAACCAAGATTCCTTTCAGTTTCTTTCGGCCCATCACGGCTCCTAGACCCGTTCTTCCGGCGGCTCGGGATCCATCAATCATAATTGAAGAAAATCGAACCTGATTTTCACCTGCAGGTCCTATGACCGCAACATGCCCATGTTGCTGTCCTAAATCGCGGCGCATCAATTGCGCTGCCTTTAATGTTTTAAGCCCCCAATACGGAGCCCCTGAATGAAACTGAATCTCCTCGTCGGCAATTGACAGCAGGGTAGGTTGTTTAGCCTCTCCCTCGATAATAACAAAGTCGTAACCTGCGAACTTGAGTTCCGGACCCAAATGCCCACCCACATGACTTTCAGCCCAAATTCCCGTAAGCGGCGATTTACTTACTACCGCCATCCGTCCTGCAGTTGGCCAGGCTGTTCCCGTGGCAGGACCGGTACAGAAAATGAGTTTATTCTCAGGGCTAAAGGGGTCAATCCCCTTAGCTAACTCCTGATACAACAAATAACTCGCATAACCTGTTCCTCCAATAAACCGTCGCGCTAAATCCTTCGAAGTTGGTTCTATTCTGACTTTCTGCTCGGTAAGATTAACACGTAAAATCTTCCCACTATACCCCTTGTACAATTTAATAACCCTCCTTTGGTGGCAACGGAAGCTCAATCTGCTTTATGAAATGATCCAAGGCTGCCATTAGTTGTTCAACCGAAAACTCACCATTAACCGGCGTTTCGGTCAACACCAACGCCTTTGTCGGACAATACTTCACACATTGCGGGTCTCCATCACACAGGTCACATTTCAACGGCATTTCCTTTTCCTCATCCAATCGAATTGCTAATTTCTGGTCCGGGTCAACCTCATCAAGTCCAATCACACACGCCTGAACACATGCCCCACATTGAATACACAACTCTCGATCTACCACAACGGCCGTAGTCTCTGGATTTCGTGAAATTGCATCCTGCGGACATGCCTCCATACACGGCGCATCCGAACATTGCTGGCACACAATCGGTACATCTTGCACCGTCATATCAAAAGACACGACTTGAATCCGGGCCTTACTTGGCTGAAATCTGCCTTCGTGGGCTTCGCTACAAACCAACTCACAAACCCGACACCCAGTACACTGACTCGGCACCACAGCAACACGCTTCATTCTTACACACCATACAAACTGCCATCCTTACAGGCAGTCACGCAACAAAAAAAACTTGTGAATCAACCTCGATAAAAACACCTAAAGATTATTCTCACCGAACAGTTTTTCTATTCTCACTCTAACTGACAGATGAAAAAACGGACCCTGTGGAAGCGTACTATCGTGGAAGACGAAGGCATCATGCTCAAACTCGTCGTCGCCGGAGAAGGCGGCGTCGGAAAAACCACCATGATACGACGCTACGTTGAAGGCGTCTATCATGATTCAATCCTCACTGTGGGCACAGCCTTCGCTGCCAAAAAACTCATCGTCAATGATGGTCATGGAACTACCGCCATCAAAGCCCAGATATGGGATTTTGGCGGGGAGAAGCGGTTTCGGTTTTTATTACCAAAGTTCTGTTTTGGTGCACGTGGGGCGATGTTGTGTTTTGATTTGAACCGGTTTAGTACGTTTTTAAAGCTGGATGAGTGGCTAAAGCTAGTTCGTGATAATACCGATGAGATTCCGATTATCCTGATTGGGATGAAGGCGGATTTGCATCGCGCAGTGGATCGGAAAGAAGTGATTCAATTTGCAAAAGCAAACGGGTTTAAGGCGTATTTTGAAACCAGTGCCAAGGATGATTTGAACGTGACGCCAGCCTTTGAATTCATTGCGAAAGAGATGCTTGACTACATTCGTCGGCGTGTAGCACAATCCTCTTAACTACCACCGTTATTCTGGTTTTGGTGTTCTGCGTCTTTGGTGGGACCTAGTGTGACTGATAAAGTGCTGAAAACGTTTGGAAAAACCCATTACGTAGCTGAACTTAGCGCCTCCATGGAAGGTGCGTCAGTGACGCTGACTGGATGGGTGCATCGAAAACGCGAACATGGTGGAGTAATCTTTATTATTGTGCGCGATCCAACCGGGGTGATTCAAGCTGCAGGTCATCGTGAGCAGGCACCTGAGGCTTTTTTAGCAATGCAAGAGGTCACCCTGGAATCCTCCATTGTAATTTCGGGTACAATTGCTGTAGATAAGCGTGCACCCTCAGGCATCGAATTGAAGGTAACCCAATTCGAAATTGTCAATCTCGCCGATTCGGAGTGGCCCTTGGAAAAGGAAGCGGGGGATGCGTTCCTGTTCGATAAACGGCATCTGTATCTGCGGAGTCCCAGCCAAACCGCAATTATGCAAATCAAAGCAGGGATAAGCCGTGCAGCTCACCAATTCTTTGATGGTGAAGGGTTCACTGAAATCTTTCCTCCCGTTATGGTGGGTGCAAGCGTCGAAGGAGGCGCGACGCTCTTTCCATTCAAGTATTTTGGTGGGACTGCCTACTTGAGCCAGAGCGCTCAATTGTATGAAGAGGCTGCTATTTGTGGGCTAGAAAAGGTCTATTTGCTTTCACCAAGTTTTCGTGCGGAAAAACATCGGACACGGCGCCATTTAACCGAGTACTGGCATCTGGAATCAGAAATTCTCTTTGGAACTCATGAGGATATTATGGGTGTTGAAGAACGGCTCGTTCATGCCATGGTTTTGTATGTCAAAGAGCATTGCCAGCCTCAACTAGACATCCTGAAAGTGAAACTACGAATACCCAAATTACCCTTCAAACGAATCTCTTATGATGAAGCCATCCATCTAGCGAGTAAAGCGGGATTTAAAGTTCCTTGGGGACAGGATTTAGGAACAGAAGCTGAGCGGGCGGTATCAAAGCAATTCAAAGACCCCTTTTTTATCACAGGTTATCCAACAGCTGCCCGGTCATTCTATCATATGCCTGACCCCAAACGGCTTGAAATCACCCTCAGTAGTGATTTAATTGCCCCAGAAGGATATGGAGAATTAACGAGTGGCGGACAACGAATTCACGATTTGAACTTACTTCTGAAGCGAATAAAAGATGAGAAACTTGATCCTTCTGCCTATGACTGGTATCTGGAATTAAGAAAATTCGGTCTACCTCCACACTCAGGATTTGGTATGGGACTAGAACGAGCCCTAGTATGGTTGCTAAAATTACAGCACATTCGAGAAGCCTGCTTATTCCCGCGCACGCCAAGCCGAATTAATCCATGAAATATCAATAAGAAGTTCCTTAACAAGGAAATTGGTTGTCGGGGCAAGCTTAAAGATAAGTATTCGTGCTATTAACAAACTTGGATATCAGGGTGCCATTTATGGTTGTACACGCAGTGTGGGTCATTGACACAAGCGGTATTCCTCTCTACCATAAGGCATATTCACCTCTTGAGTTCGATCCAACCCTGTTTAGTAGTTTCTTTTCTTCGCTTGTGCACTTCCAAAGTGAGTTGATGGGACGCCAACTTCAAGATATTACCTTCGAAGACCTCTCCTTCAGTTACATCGTTGATGAAGGACTAGTATTCCTAGCTTGCGTCAAAAAAGATGCATCAACTGACAAACTGCTTGAATCGCTCCGGGACATCTTCTTTCAATACTTTCGAGATGACTTGATTCTTCTCAGCACCTTACTACGAACTAGTCCACGTGCAAGAGAGCTGCTCCGTGATTTTGAAGTAGAGGTTGACAAAATAGTAGGGTTTACGCCACAAAAAGAACCTCTTCCTGTACGCATCACGGCTGTTCCTCGGTTGCTACATAAGGATTCGCCTGTTCGACAAGATCTTCTCCGCAGGTTTGGTATGAACTCAATTCTTGTCATCATCTTGGCAGACGGAAAACACCAAATTTCTGATATCTCTGATGCACTCGATATCCCTACCAAAGAAGTTGAAGAAATAATTGGGCATGCTCAACGTCGGGGATATCTGAAAGTAGTTTC
>JABXGX010000127.1 GCA_016550405.1 archaeon
GTACAAGATTACACCACTTCAAGTTAGACTAGCTGATAAAACAATCCCAGGGACAAGAGGCTAATTAATTATAATCAGCTTTGATAATCTTGCAGCCTACTCCAAATCACAAAGCAATATGTTGTGTGTCAATACATTGCAAGTGACCCAACACCGACGGAAAGGTCTAATCCAGGTAACAGAACAGGCTTTTATTACCCTTGACCCAACAACACCTATTGACCAACATCACGCACACAGCGTACGAAATTACAGATGCGAATCGAATCTCCTTGTGGACCACGGCCATAAGGATAGTCATCCGGGGCACCGCTTTTTGGGTCGCTACGTTGTGCACCAGCACCATGAACATCCATCCACGTATTCATCCAATAACCCAATGCTTCGCCAAAGGCGATGTAGACAGCGTTAACACCCTCCCCCATCTGACCCACATGAGTAGTGCTTGTCCAGTAGAACGGATAGTTTTTTGCACCACTCTCGTCGATTATCATTGATATCTCAAAAACCGGGGCAATTGCCGCCGTATGAGTTCTCTGGGGCGATCGTGTGTAATCAACGATGCTCTGCAATTCTTTGGCATTTGGTAGACGCCAATCATTATAGCCGAGATAGTTTTCTTCGTTTTTTTGATGAACCCACGCCAAAGCATCTTCCCAGTCTATTCCCACACTGCTGTCGGCCTTGGCCCACATCAAGCAGGTAGCATGGTCCGTAATCGTTCCATCACCATTATCGACGAAATCATTGATACCGCATCCTGGATTCCCCCGCACATATCGCACGAAATGCGTCATGGGTTGTCCACGAGGACCAATGTCCCTAGGATAGCCCTTGATGCGTCCATCAGCAAAGTTGACACCAAATACAGTTTCGTTACCATTCATCGTCGTCCCAAGATATTCGGTACTGGACCAGTACTGGGCATCAATTAGGCGTTCACCAGCTTTTACATCCCCGTATTCAAAATCAAAGTAATTCGTATCAAGGAAAGGTATGCCATCGATGGCACGCTCAGGATGAGGATCGGTTCCGCTGAAAAGGATAAGAGAGTATAGTTCCTTGATAGTCGGCAGCCGCCAGTCATCGTAGCCAGCTAAATTCAGAGTTGCGGCCCCCGCAGTGGCCTCCTCATATGTGACCTTTACTCCTGGTTTTTTCTGCCATATCAACCCAGTATTCAGATCAATAACTGTGCCGTCGCCATTATCCATGTAGTTAGGCTCAATGCCCTGATATTGGGCGTCTTGACCATAGAACGCTTCACCCGGCTGTGGCCAGGCGATTTCACGTGAATTGTCATAGCACTTATTCTGACCAGTATCCACAACAATATAACTCAGATTGGCTGCTGGTACTGATTCTGGTTCGGGTGTAGTTAAAGGCGCCGGGATTTCCACTGGCTCCGCTATCTCCCCAGCACAGCTAACAGTGCTAAGCAACAATAAGATGCTTATCGATATTATCGCGAATGATAATACTATTTTGCTCATCTTGCTTTTCATCCTTTTAGTGATAACTACTCGTGTAAATTGTACAAATCAAATGTTAAGATATCTATAAGACTTCTAGGTGGAGCTTTTATGATGATGTTTCGCATCTGCGAGGGCATCTTAAGATCCCTACAGCAATGAGACAAAATGGACAACTGTTCAAAAGGTTAACAAAATAAGCAATTGCATAACAGCAATCATGATTTACAGGTCTATTTACCCGCCAGCCATCCATCTCAGTTTGTCGGCTTTGCTATAATGATTACTTATCTTAACCGTATTTGCCCCCAGGACCAGTGGTGAAATGGAAAATAGGTCTATCTACTCTCCTGATAATCAACGGGCAGTGCTTCAGCCCCTTTGGAACAAAGATTAGACAACTTTTGGTTAGTATATGCCTTTCGTCATCTAACCATATTTCGACTTCGCCACACAAATCCTGTGGGTCTTCCGGATTACTTCCAAAAAACGTTATAACTTCGTCAAAAGGGTGCGTGTGAGCTTCTACTATAGGCTCTTCAGACCCTTTCCAGTACCAGACACATTCCACATAGAAGGCCCCTTTTATTACATCGTCATCTAACCATAACAAGCGGGTCGATGCATCGGTGGGTTTCCTTTCCAGTCTCCACGAAGGAAGCTCCACATCAGTTTGTCCAACCGTGATAATATACTTTCCGTATTTCGTGACCATTTTCTGTGTTCCCTTTCTAACTTTTTTGATTCGAGGTTCGGTCAAGTCAGCCACCAATTTTTTCCCCACCGAGGGCTGAACACCATCCACAAAAGTATATCACAATTCCGATTATGGCTTCTTTCATATTTGAACCACGAGGAAGGGATGCCGTCCACTTGTATTGAGGGCTCAGGGTTTTACAAATTACACATGGTGGGGTAACATTCCTACAAGAGCAGGTTGCGTAACAACCGCCAAAGATGAGCAGTGCCTAGTACCGAGGAGATGACCATGAGAGCTGTAATATTACCAGGTTTTTCAGAATTGATAATCGTGGTTAATCCTACCCATGAAGTGACTCGGAAGGGAATGCTCACTATTGTTATGCCCTGGCTCTATGCACCCTGGCCAAACGCTAAGGAAAAAGGCATTATCGAAATGGAGATAGATGGCAACACGTTAAGGGAACTGCTTGTGGAATTAACAGCTCGATACAAAGAGGCAAATGTTGATTTCCAGCCGATTAGCCCCACAACTAATGACGTGGATTTCGATTACGATGTCCTTATTAATGGCAAGAATTATATAGCTTCAGCTGATGGCCTTGACGCAAAGTTGAAAGATGATGACACCGTAATAGTTAAGGTGCTCTGGCGCTGGGACGGCTAGCTACAGTAGAGGAAAAGATGCTAGAGCAAAACGAACTTATCAGATACAATCGGCAACTGATAATCCCCGATTTTGGAGAAGAGGGGCAAAAAAAACTAAAAGGCTCGCATGTCGTAATTGTCGGCATCGGTGGGCTAGGCTGTGCTTCAGCGACGTATCTAACCGCTGCTGGTGTCGGACACATTACCATCGTTGATTTCGACAATGTGGAAATGTCTGATTTGAATCGGCAGATTCTCTACTGGGAAGACGAAATAGGGGAGAAAAAGGTAGTGGTTGCTCAAAGAAAATTATCCAAGCTAAATCCCTCAGTAGAAATCACTCCTATCTTCGCTAAGATAACAGAGGAGAACGTACTTAGCATTATCGACAGGTCTCAAGTAGTAGTCGATGGCCTGGA
>JABXGX010000128.1 GCA_016550405.1 archaeon
ACTCGAGAATATAATCCGGTACCAAAAATCGGGTAAGGAAAGGAATACGACAAATAATCAAGAGGGAGTTTTGATGAGAAATTGAGTGTATCGAGGAGGGTGTCATTTGTTTCTCCAGGATAACCTAAAATGAAGAATCCGCCGGTTTCAATGCCTGCTTGTTGGGCATGTTCTACCGCTCGATGGACTTGCTCGAGGGTGATTCGTTTTCCGATGATATCTAGGATGCGTTGATTGCCAGATTCAATACCAAAGAAGATACGTCGGCATCCTGCTTTACGCATTTGTGTTGCTAGTGTTTTAGAGAGATAATCAGCGCGACTGAGACACATCCACTCAATATGCTGTTTATCGCGAATCAGGTTTTCGCAGATTTCGACAACACGGTGTGGGTTTTGTGTAAAACAATCATCAGTGAAGAAAACACGGTCATACCCCAAATCGCGAATCTGGAGCATTTCTTTAATCACATTTTTTGCAGAACGTTCTCGATAACTTTGACCAAAAACAGGGTTACTGCAAAAATCACACAGATAGGGACATCCCCTTGTGGAGATCATACTAGACGCAGTATAATGATGGAATGTGCGCCAATACCATTGATATTGAGAATTGGGAAACAAATCGCGGGCAGGAAGCGGAATTGAATCGAGCCGTTTAATAAATTGGCGACGAGGATTGACTTTGATTCGACCACCATTTCCTCTATACGCAATTCCACTCGTATGCGCCCAAGAAGTATGTTGGAGATGACGTCGAACTAATTCCAAGGCGGTTTCTTCTCCTTCTCCTAATACTACGACATCAAAGATGTCGAGGAATTCTTCTGGTACTAGCGAGGGTAGGGGGCCACCAGCTACCAAGAGTTCGACGCTTGAACGGAATTTTTGGGCAATCATAATTGCATGGTGGTTGATGGTTACCATCGAGTAAATTCCTAGAATTCGGGGTTTTAACTGCTCAATTCGTTGCAGAGCTGTCCGAGAATGTAAGAAGGTGCAGTCGACAAGCGCCACGGAATAGCCCGCATCGCGGATAACAGCGGCGATATAGCCGAGACCTAAAGGGGGATAACGGAAAATTGATCGGTCAAATTCTTCGTTAAAATAAGGATAGACCAACACAACATCAGTCACTGTGACGGCTCCTCCTGCAACTGTTTGAGAGTACCATATTGTATCTGATATTGGCAGGTCGTTGTCGATTTGGGAAAGCGTAGGAGTATTCCTGACCAAAATATGCCCTGTCCTGCAAAGACTTCTCGTCCACGAAATGCTGTGGCTCCTTTAGGAATGTTGACGCGAAATCCAAAATTGAGTACTGGGGCATAAAATATCGCCCAGCGACCTGCTATCTTTGCCCAGGGCTCAATTTGATTGCCTTTCAAGTATAGTTCTGAACTGTCCCAATATCGGCTAAAATGCCGCCCATCAAGTTCATTGGCAATAAAGATGAATTGCAAATTATTTCGCACTATAGTATCAAACCGTATTTGGATATCAATATCGCGTTTCCTTTTTGAGAGTAGGAAATGGCACCGACTTTCTCCTCGACTTTCAACAGGGATGAAATGGTGGGGAGCGAACTGTTTTCCAAGCCTTTGAAATCCTTTATCTGTGAGCACAGCGAAGAGTTTGAGGAATTGGCGTCCGGTTCTCGTTTTATAGATTCGATTATGGAGTCGTGGAAGTGTCCATGAAAAGGTGTCAATTGAGGGGAGGGGACCATGCTGCTTCCTTTCGATGAGATTAAACTGGAATACCTTAATCCAATGGTGTGTGGCTTCACGTTCTTCGTGATAGATGATGGCAGAACCGGGGAAATAGAAATCACGGCGATATTGGAGAATGGGCGTACCGAAGCCTAATCCTTCACCGCAAAGTTCTATACTGTCACTGGGCGGTCGTGGGAGGAGTCCTTTCTGGATGGGAGCGGATTTTCCTCGTTGTGGTTCTGGAGCGTCTGACAAGTAGAAAGAGAGCAAGGGCGCGAACCTCCCATGAAGGCAGTTAATTAATTACGCGCAGGTTTTTAACTTACTTCTCTCATCTATTCCATCTCTTATCTGTTAGGTCTGGGATCAAAACAGGTACCTTTTTGTTGATGGTTAAAATGCGGTCTTTTTTGCATGTTTTGTTAAATCTGATACGGTATAGGGTTCCTGCAGGTCTAGTCCCTGACTGTTATTTGGATTTCAAGTGATTTTCGAAGCCATAACAGGCCTAT
>JABXGX010000129.1 GCA_016550405.1 archaeon
TCGGCAACCAAGTCTTCGAAGAATGGGCGCACAAATATCCATCTTTTGATGAATTAAGTCACCAGATCCAAACCAATTTCATCATGGGAGGACACAAGATCTTTTACATGGCCCAAGGTGCAAACCGGGTACATCAATATCTGATTTCTAATCTTGATCCCAAAGAGTTGGAACAGTTTTATTATGTTACTCCCTTCAATTCAGTCGAAAAAGCCCTAGAAGCTGCCTTAGAGCAAGTAGGCAACGATTCTACTGTCTGGGCAATGCCACATGGGACTGATGTTTTGCCTTCAATTTAGTTAAGGGATTCTTACCTGTCATCAATCGAACTCAAGGAAATGGGAATAGAAACCCCATGGTTAGCGGGGGGAGAAGGAGGATTACCATAACATAAGAGAGCGGTCCCACAATTTTTCTCCAAGTGCTAATCGGAGATACGTCGTCGATTGGTCCTGGGTGTCTTCCGGCAAATAGAAAGAAGGCGATCATTGCCATAAACCAATAACCAAAGATAAACAGAACAAAGATGCCAACAAAGGAAACTAACCGGTGGTATCGGCTGCCAACGAGGGCTCGTGAAACATGCCCTCCGTCAAGCTGACCGATCGGGAAGTAGTTGAGAGCAGTTATGAGAAAACCGACCCATCCTGCAAACGCAACGGGATGCATATACGCCGTATATCCTGAGGGAATTCCAAAGGTGATTATCGCCCAAATCCAATCAAAGAGAAGTGGTGTAGGAAGTCCGCTGGGAGCAAGTCCGATGGATTGCAGCCAAAACATTAAGTCAGTTAATTCAGTTGGACTAAGAATGGGGCTTATTGATAGCCCAATCACAACAACGACGACTGAAACGAGAAAACCAACGACAGGTCCACTAATCCCCAGATCAAAAAGGCTATCTCGCGTTGGTGGAGGCGATCGTTGAACAATGAGTGCACCAAAAGTTCCATAATAAAAACCTGGGATGAAGTAAGGCAGTGAAGCTTCAATTCTATGATAGCGACTTGCCCCTACATGTCCAAATTCATGAAGACCGATTATTGCAAGGAGAGCAACTGTATACGCCATTGTTACAATAAACGGATCATAGGGAACGCCGAGAATATTGACGTAAATATACACAAGTGCGGGACTAGTAGCAAAGAACCAACCTGCAAAAAGAACAGTAATGACTGTAGCAACAAAGAGGATGATATTCATTGTATAGTTACTGGCTCGTCGTGGCGGAGGAGCAGGAATAAGTTTGATGACGGTGCTTTTTTCACCGGTTCCAGCAAAAAGCTCAACGTGACGTATCACAGCTAAAAGATTGTGGGGTTTAAGACGTTTCGATAGGCGATTTGATCGCTCTTTCATTTTCGAGTCAACTTCGACGACAAAAATTGGGAGATTATCATGAGCATCGATGTATGCGTAGTTGACAACGAATTCTTCTTTGACGATATCTCTTAACTTCAGAAGATAGGTATCGGGTATGAAAGTGTCTCCGCCTGAAAATGCAGTAGTGTTTTCCATATTTGGATCTTCATCAGGTGGAGTTTCTTCATTCGACAAAGGCAGTCACCGCACAACTCTAGGCACGCCTGACAGTTAAGGCACAAAAAGTTTTCCAAATAGTCAGACGGTTACTTTTTAATGAGGCATGGTAAGGACTCTACTAGCTGATTGCATTGACTGAGCTCCAAGGCATTGTTGTTCGAAAGGCAGAACCGACCGATATCCCAGCGATAATGAGGATTAACCTTGACACTCTGCCAGAAAATTATCCTGAGTACTTCTTTCGCCAAATTCAAGAACGATACGCTGAAGCATTTTTTGTTGCAGTAAAAGAAGGGAAAGTAATTGGCTATATTATGTGCCGAATGGAGGGGGGCATTTCGCATTTTGGATTACGGTGGGTTCGTCGAGGGCACATCGTGAGCGTTGCTGTTTTACAAGAATATCGTCGACAAAATATTGCATCGGAGCTTATAACACAGTCTATGAAAGCTTTAGAGATGGTATATGCGGCCAAGGAAGTTATTCTTGAAGTACGGATTTCAAACCAAGCAGCGGTGAAGCTTTACGATAAATTGAGGTTCAAACGGATTCGCACTTTGCGGACATATTATCGAAATGGTGAAGACGCCCAGCTGATGGCAATAAAACTTCGCTAGCGCCGGATTTATGAACCATTGGACGAATTGTCTATGTTCTGAAGATTAAAGATGATATGCTCGAAACTGGGTGGTTGATGTTATGAAGTTGAAGGTTCAGATTTTAGATATTGACACTGGTGGCGTACATAAAATATTACTCAATCCCATTGAAATAAACCATTTAGCAATGTTTGTGGGAGAACGCGTTCTCCTTAAGTTTCGTAAAAAAGAGACCGTGGCAATTGCGGACTCCACATCCTTAATTGAACCAGGAAAAGTAGGAGTATTGAATGAGGTTCAACGTGAGCTCAATGTCAATGAAGGGGACCTCATCGATGTTTCAAGTGATGTTAAACCTACATCCATAAGAGCAATTCGAAAGAAGATGGACGGAGTAACATTAAATCAAGATGAAATCGAAGCTATTGTAGCCGATTTAGTCACAGGTCGGTTAGCAGACATCGACATCGCTGCCTTTCTAGTTTCCGAACAAATCCGAGGATTAACTCTTGAAGAAACTGTTCATCTCACCAGGTCTATAGCTCAAGAAGGAGAGCAACTAGATCTTGGTGTCAACGTTTTTGATAAACACAGTATCGGTGGAGTTCCGGGAAACAAAGTTTCGCTAGTTATTGTACCAATCGTAGCAGCAGCAGGACTCCTAATCCCAAAGACAAGTAGCCGGGCAATAACAAGCCCGAGTGGAACGGCTGATACAATGGAAGTACTTGCTGACGTTGAATTTAATTCAGAAGAGTTGCAAGAAATTGTAAACGAAGTCAATGCGGCTATTGTGTGGGGTGGCTCGCTAAACCTTGCCCCTGCAGATGACATCTTCATTCAAATTGAACATCCATTACAAATCGATCCTCGACCCCAAATGATTGCCTCTATTATGGCGAAAAAACTCTCAACTGGAATTCAATACCTAGTATTAGATATCCCAACAGGCGACGGATGCAAAGTCAACACCATGGAGGAAGCTCGAAAATTAAGTCACGATTTTATTACCGTTGGCAATGAACTGGGAATTAATGTTCACTGCGCCATGACCTATGGTAGCCAACCTGTAGGGCATGCCATCGGTCCAGCACTCGAAGCCAAGGAAGCATTAGAAACTCTCATGGGAAAAGGTCCAACAAGTCTTATCGAAAAATCAACAGGCCTCGCAGGAATTCTTCTTGAAATGGGTGGACTCGCAGCACGAGGAGCTGGACGTAAATTAGCAAAAGAGATTCTGAGCAAAGGAAAAGCCTTGGAGAAGATGAGAGAGATCATCAAGGCTCAAAACGGAAAATCAACCATCACACCTCAAGAGATACCCGTGGGAACCCACACCTATGATTTACACGCGCCAACGGATGGCTACGTTGCCACACTACAAAATCGAGCCTTAGTTCGTATTGCTCGAGCAGCAGGAACCCCCAAAATACAAGGTGCGGGACTTTACTTACATGCTAAGATTGGTTCCCGTGTGAAAGAGGGAGATTCCGTGGTAACTATTTATGCAGAAAGCGAAGCAAAACTAAGTGATGCGATTGACGTTGCCAAAAGCTTAATGCCTTTTACTGTAGAAGGAATGCTCCTCCATACAATGACAGAGACAGAAGAATTCTAATAATGAGCTGGTTCAGTTGACTTCATACGATGCTAACAACATCAAAGACTCGCGTATTTTATCCAGTGAACCAGCAATTCACAAAACATTTCATATCTCACTACGAGAAGCAGTCGCAGCTTTGATCATTTTCGTTTTCTACCTGCTTTCACTCTTTGTTTTCCAAAACATATTGTTATTAATTATTGGAACAATGGCATTTGCAATATGGTTAACATTTCGCGCTTCGCATTTCGCCATTGAAGGATTGGAATCGTTAGGGGCCATCGCTGGATTAAGCGCATATTTTATTGGAGCCCTCTCATCCCTTGCTTCAAACACACCTGAAGCAGTTGTGAGTGCACTGACCGCTTGGCGCGGGTACACCTTAGGAAATCCCGAGTTGGTGGAAATAGCTGTTTTAAGCGTCATTATGGCGGCAGGATTTAATATTCTGCTATTAGGAATTGTTGTTGTCCTTTCAACACGCAAAACACGAGAAGTAGAAGTTCCAAGTGAAGTCGTTAAGGATGATGCGGATTTAATACGATGGACCATTGTGGTTATGGTTCTTCTCGTGGCATTTAGCATCTTCTTTTATATGGATTTCCTTATTCATGGTTTAACGCCTGGAATAATTCCTCTGCCTCCAGTTCTTGGATTTTTAATGGTGCTCTCATATGTTTTTTATGCGATCTATAGTGTCAAAAAACCCTCAAGAAAGGATAAACTAATTCCTAAAGCGCGCCACTCTAAAAGGAATTCTGCAGCGTTTGCGATTATCGGGTTTGTGGGGATATTCATTGCTGGGTATCTCTTGACGGGAGCAATTGAACTAACATTTGATTTTGTACCTTGGACAGGTTTAGGTATAATTGGATCTCAGCGTATTGCTTTTATGGCGTTAATGATTGGAGCTGTGGGTGCACTTCCTGAACATGGCATTGCTGTGATTGCTGCTACTAAAGGTAAGGCGGATATCGCTATTGGTAATACATTAGGTGGAACAACCCAAGTCTTGCTTCTCATTGTAGGTGGTGTGGCCATGTTTCTGCCCCTTCCGCTGGACGCGGCAGTTCTTCTCCAGTTTACCACGGCAGCAGGATCATTATGGTTCTTAAAACGTGCCTTAACTGATGATAAGAAGGTAGACATCTTCGAGGGAGCTATGGTCTTGTTGATGCAGGCCTTCGTCTTCATCCTCGCGTTGTTGCCCATTTAAGATAACCGCAGAATCGTATCCAGACCTGTTTAGCTTAACAAACTCTTTTAGGTAACCAAAAGAGGGTCTAAAATTAGTTCTGAGTAATGAACTGGCGGGAATGCCTTGTCTTTTGAAAGCATGGAAGGAGAAATGATTCAAATGCCAGCCACAATCCTAACCCAGTTAGGATTAGTAGCACCTTCAGTGCTGGCACCAAGCATCAAGTTATCAAACTTCATTCCAACAGAACGAGTGGTCTTAGTAAATCTTGATAACTTCGGATTACTCGAAGTTGTATTGCATAAACCGCAATTCCTACTCAAAGAAGCGCGCGTACTCTTGACCTTAGAGACGAAGAATGGATTTGCCACAAATGTAATCCATGAACTAATCCATGGAAATCAGGCCGATGGATTCAATCTATTTTCCTTTCTCATTCATCAAGGAAAAACAGCTGTTCTAATAGATCGAGAAAACCAGCGAGAAAGCGCGGGACAAGCAACCTTCCATACTGCTGATACTGATATGCGTACTTATATTGAAACAGCAAAACTACTCAATCGGTCAGATTTCCTCTATATCCATTTCCTCGACTTTGATACGCTTTATAAAGACCATACTAGCCGACCACCGTTAGAGTTAGCTCAGAAACTACTTCACCGCACAGATCGTTGGCTTCTCGGATTTTACAAACAGGCTCGAGCCAATACACTTTTTCTTATCCTCGGTAATCAGGGACAACGTGATTATGGTTTGAAATACGAAGGTAAATACCAGGATTGGGCAGCTGCAAATGTGCCTATCTGCCTCGTTATTTACAAACCTACCGGAGAATAAGAAAATGACCAATCCAATTGAATTCGAGAACGAAACCGAAGAAGAACCACGCGAACCTCTCGATCAGCTCGCAACGATTCTATTTCTTGTATTTGGCGGAGCTTTAGGGTATTTACTCATTAGCTACAGTTATGGATTATACCCGTTTATCGTTGTGGACCCGATTCAATCACTTCTTCCCACTTGGGATGCGGTGATTACATTCATTGCGCTGCTTATCATCATGTTTGCAGGCTTGATTGGTGGGATGGTTCGAATGCGATATTCGATTTACCTAGTTGGAGCAGTCAGTCTGATTGCCATTTTTGTGGTTCTGTTTTACGCTATGTTGGCTGTAAGTCAACTAGTAGGTCCTTTGCCTCCATAACTAGGACAAGATAAGCCTAAAAGCAAGTTCTTCATTTGATTCATGTGATCGGAGCTATGCCTTCATGACTCTTGCTGATTTGCTTGATAAAGAGACTCTTCGATTTCTCCTCTTCGGTGGAAAAGGGGGGGTAGGAAAAACCAGCAATGCGGCTGCATCAGCACTTTGGGCTGCAAGACATGGGCGAGAAACACTCGTCCTGAGTACAGATCCAGCCCATAGTCTGGGAGATTGCTTTGCTCAAGACATTAGTGGAGGCGAGGTCATCCCCATTAAAGGTGTGAAGAATCTCTATGGGTTAGAAATCAATCCTAAAAAAGCATATGAGCAGTATAAACAGACTGCCCAGCAATCTAGCACTGATGAAATGGAGGCGATGGGAGGGATGATGGGTCTCGAAGATTTCGCGGATATGTCCGCTCCGGGATCTGACGAAACCCTTGCCTTTGCAAAAGTATTGGAGTTCATTCACGAATGTGAATATGATTTAGTTGTTTTTGATACAGCTCCAACCGGTCATACCCTTCGTCTCTTAGGACTTCCAGAAATGCTCGATAGCTTCTTTGGTAAACTCATCAAATTTCGAATGCGGTTCAGTAGTATGTTCAGCCGATTGAAGGCTGTCTTTGGGAGAGGAGATCCCACTGAAGAAGAAAATTCGATGGAGAATCTTGAGAAGCTTAAAGCGTCTATTAACGAAGCGCGCGTTGAATTGACTGATCCAACCAAAACAAGCTTCGTCATTGTCATGATTCCTGAAGCCATGGCAGTATCCGAAACAGAACGTCTTCTCCAAACCCTCTACGAATATGAGATTCCAAGTAGTCATATCATTGTGAACATGATTTTTCCTGATATTCCCGAATGTAATTTTTGCAAAGCTCGAAAAAACATGCAAAACCGATATCTTACTCAAATCCATGACATCTATGACGATTTTTCAATCACTGAAGTTCCATTGTTCGATGATGAGATTCAAGGAATCCCTGCCTTAACCCAACTATCGAATTTATTAGCAACGGGATTACTTCCGGAAAAGGGTGAAAAAGAATGAGAAAGAAACAACAGAATCTACTTGTCGCAATTATCTTAATGATTATCATCCTTGGCAGTGTGATTGTTGGCGTTCTCTTATTGAGCCTTCCCTTACTCCCATAAAACTTAGCAAAGTTTATTAAGCGATAAGAGATGCCCTCTAGCAGTTCATCTTTTTCGAGGTGCCCAAGATAACATTTCGATGCGCTAAATGTGGGAAAACACTTTCGTGCCCGTACTGCCAAACTCCGGTTCCCTCAATGCCACCCAGCAACAGGTGCCCCCACTGTGGAAAGCCGTTTGCCACGACCTTACCTTCCAGCAAGTGCCCATTCTGCGGAGCCCGGATTATGTATAAAGAGCGCCCCCAAATCATCAAGAAACTTACGGCAAGGTAATCCTTGCAGCAGAGTAGCCCGTTACCGGCAGTCCTCAACTTTGAGCTTATTTCCCAAGAAACTCCGTAAGCTTTTATAGGGATTGCATTGGATATCCCTAACACCATAACTCTCTGAGGTAAATAATGTCAGAAATTTGTCCTATTTGCAGTTTGCCTAAAGATATTTGTCGCTGCCAAGAATTGGCAAAGACTGAGCAACGAATTAAAGTAAGCGTTGAAAGACGAAAATGGGGACGAGAAGTCACCCTTATTGAAGGCATTAACAGCCGAGAAATCTCACTATCTGAACTAGTCACAAAACTCAAAATGAAATGTGCCTGCGGAGGTAGTGCAAAAGAAGGGGTCATCGTCCTTCAGGGAGACCACCGTCATCATATTAAAAACGTATTAAGCGACCTTGGATTTCCCGCGGATAACGTCGACATCGCTTAGCGTTGCAAATCTCTTAGCTAGTCTTGACAAGATCCTTAGTTTGCCATTGGCAAACAAAAAAGAGGGGACGGTATAAACCAAGTTTTCAATTCTTCAAGACAGATAGGAAACCTTTTTGTGGAAGCACTCGGTTCAACAATTCTCCGTGCCGGGGCACCGTGCCGGGATTAAGCTGGTGAATACTTACCAGCTCCCGAAGGTGTAAACTGGTATTTACCCAGGCGCAATGGTAGCATTGAAGCCTGTGGAATCCCATTAGTCCGGATGGGATGCAGAAAGCTTTAGGTCGGGGTTCGAATCCCTGTCCCGGCACCATTTTTCAATCCCAACGGGGATAATAGTGGTAAAATCGAATGTGGGCTGATATAAATGAAGCGCGGAAAAGAGCTAGCTGTAGGCGGGTTTCGCGATTATTATCCAGATCTTTACCAGAAAATCGATAGAATATTGCGCGCCTTTCGGGAAGTCCCCAAGCTATTCGGGTATATCGAGTATGAATGTCCCACAGTTGAACCCGCGGAATTGTACGAGTTGAAATCGGGGCCTTCCCTTGTTGAAGAAACCTTCAAAGTCACTGACCGGAAGAAACGTCGACTTGTATTACGGCCAGAAACTACTCCATCACTTGCTAGGATGCTGGCAGCTCAGCAGCAATATTATCCGCGCCCCATCCGATGGTTTTCTATCTCTCGTGTATTTCGAGACGAAACTCTCCAACGAGGACGTGTCAAAGAATTTTGGCAATTAAACGTTGACATACTGGGTACTGAGGACATCTCCGCTGATGCTGAAGTAATTAATGTTCTTGCAGCCATCATCTTAAGCTTAAACTTCGCACCTAAAGACTTTGTAATTCGAATTAATGATCGCCGACTCATCCAAAGTTTCATTGAATCCTTAGGCTTAACCAATTATGTTGAGATTATTCGAGTATTAGATCGCCGAGAAAAACTCCTGCAAGAAACTCTCATTATCAAGCTTACAGAGACTGGTACTCCACCCAAAAAGGCAGAAGAAATTGCACTCAAACTCCGTCATTTCTTTGTTGGAAAGCAGAAACGGATACCCAAACTCCCTCACAAAAAGCAGATTGAGGAATTGAAAACTCAACTCCCTGACCTCCAACGAGACGCACTAATCAAAACCTTACGTGATGCAGGTGTCCCCCAGGACGCAGCCAAACAACTCACCGATTTCTCTGCAATTCGAGGAACACCCAAAGAGTTCCTTGAAAGAATGAATGAAGTACAACTAGATGAAGCTACAAAGAAATCCCTCGACCCCCTTAATGAGCTAGCTGAGCAATTGGAGGATTTGGGATTAACTGAAGTTTGCGAATTCGATGCCGGAATTGCCCGAGGTCTTGATTACTATACGGGAATTGTTTTTGAAGCTTGGGACCGGAGTAGTGAATTACCTCGTGCAGTTGCAGGAGGAGGACGTTATGACGACCTTGTGGGCATTCTTGATGGACAGCGTTTACCAGGTACTGGATTCGGTTTTGGTGAGACTGTGATTTTAGAGCTTGCCGAAGAAATGGGCCTAATTCCTCCACCTCCTCCACCTGCGGATATTTATCTCGCTCCTGTCTCTAAGAAGCAACTAAGCGTTTGTCGGGAAATTGCCACACAGCTTCGGGCCGCAGGAATCCGAACCATTTTCAATGGGTTCCCCTGGTCCTTGTCTAAGTTACTCGATGATGCTAGCAAAAGACAGGTACCCTTTACTGCAATTGTCGGACCTCGCGAGATCATTCAGAAATCAGTTAATGTCCGGAATATGAAAAGTGGGAAAGAACAAGTTGTAAAAATACGCGATCTTCCTGATTATATCAAAACAAGCTTAGATTCCTAAATTTAAGCCAAACAATAAGTCCCTTTTCGCGTGACTCTTCCTTATTGAAGAGAAGTACTTTAATATTGGTAGGATATTTTATCCTACGAGGTTGCTGGAGATGAAAAACCACCTCTTCCTTGGATTACTAATCCTGTCGACTCTTAGCATCTTAATCACTCCAAATGCTTCCGATTACCCCCAAGCCATGGTCACAATCCATGGAAGTCTTGCTATAGATATCGAGTTGACAATCGACTATGGCAATACAACACAACAATTCTTTTCTGGCCAAGTTGGAGCTACGGTCTTTGATATCCTAAACCAAACTAGCAATGTTACCTTTACCCAATACCCCTATGGCAAATTCATCACATCAATTAACGGAATTGAAAACAATGCTAATAATAATGGACGCTATTGGCAATATTGGGTTAATGACGAACTCGCACCCGTCGCAGCAGATAACTACTTTCTTACAGATGGCGATCAAGTCTTGTGGAAATACCTAGCCCCAGAAACAATCCCCACAACCCCTACAGGTCCGAGTCCGGAACTCATGCTTGGTCTTGGTTTAATTATTTTTATCGGTGTTGTTACGGTTATCGCAGCCTCAATTATCTATCTAAAGATTCGGTGAACCTGTCTTTGAGAATGAAATCACTCTTTGGAATTAGTTTCATATTTTCCCTAACGGTAATTTTGTTGTGGATTCAACCAGCAACAGCACAGAACCTGTCGTATGCACCAGGGTTATATCCGACAGCCTTCCATACGCAAAAACTTCATTGGCGCATCAACAATGTGACCGATGAAGCCGTTGAATTTGGTTATGGTTCAGGCAATTTCTGGCAAGCAAAAGCCGGTCAAACGATAATCTTTGAAATCCAAGAAGTCATCAATGATGAATTGCACGGCCTATTTACAATCGGCAACTTGACGATTCCCGCAAATGATTCACGAATCGCGGCAGAAATCGTTTTCAGCATTTGGCCCTGGTTTCCAGGTCTAGTATCTCATCTTGATTGGGATACAGTTGATCAGTCAGCCACAGATTCGGCAGCCAGCTTCTATATGAATGGGAGTCTAATCATCGAGGCTACATCTACAACTAAGACCTATGAATACCAGCAGGGTCCTTGGGGAAACCAGAATACGACTCTCACCTACGATTTGGGAACTGGAATTTTACTTTCCGCATACACAGAGTTCTTCTTCCTTAATGACTATCATTTAGGCATCGATTTTCTCCTTCTCACTCAAAAGCCAACCACCCTCACGACCCTTCTCTTTGTGGCGATTCTGATCGTTATTCTCATCATAATAATCACTAGCTTTGCTATTACAGGAGTACGGACCAAAAGGGATTGATTCGTGTGAAAGAAAATGAAGTGGAGTCCTCACCTCTAGATAACGCTATGGCAATCCGTGTAGCTCTAATTGCAATGTTTGCGGCCTTAGCCATAGGTGGAAATTATGCACTTAGCGCGATTCCCAATGTGGAACTCTCTTCCGTGATGGTATTTCTCAGCGGATTTCTCTTTGGACCTATTATTGGGGCACTCGTTGGATTTATTGCCATGGTCATCTACCAGTTCTGGAACCCATGGGGTGCCTTTATCCCACCCATTGGACTAGCTGTAATTGGTTGCACCATCTTCTTCGGGATTGTTGGAGGAATCCTAGGAAAAGCTCTCCAAAGACTCGACTATTCAGACCAACGATGGTTTCTTCTTCCAGCCCTCTTTGGTGTCCTCCTGACTCTATTTTATGATTTAGTAACCAATTTCGCATATAGTCTAAGCTTTGGTGTTCCATTCATCATTGCTCTTATTACCGGACTTCCCTACCTTTTGATCCATATCATCAGCAATGGACTTTTGTTTGGATTGCTAACTCAACCAGTCACAAAAGCTATTCAGTATCTCCAACTGTTACATTTTCAACCTACAAATTATAAAGTAACACCCAAAAAGCAAAGCTACCCAAATGACCAGCAAGAAGGATAAAACGTCAAATGAAACTAACTCAACTTCTGAACACAGATCTCCGCCCTGGACCTCCCACACAGTACCATCCATGGCACCTTCTTGCAGCATTTTACAATTTTTGCCAAAGTAACTCTCCTATTGGTCGATATCAACTTGGTTCGAACCTTGGGCTGGGTGGTGGAAGTATTCGTTCTCTTATTCGATTTCTACGAAATCAAAGACTCATTGAGCCAGTCAAGCGAGAAGGGCACCGGCTATCGCCTCTTGGTAAACATTACTGCCAAGAACTTACACAAATCCTAGTTAAACTCATTGAGCTTCCAGAGAATGAGTTTACCATTGATGTGTACAACTATGGTTGCCACCTCCGCCAATTGGCCCCTTTTGTCACAGATGGTATACTCCAGCGAGATGCGGCTATGCAAGCCGGGGCAAGTGGTGCAACGACCTTCATCCAAGATTCAGAACCCTCCACACTAATCATGGCAAAAGATCATCGAATAAAAAAAGGCGACCTTAAAACCGTCCTTGAACACTTCGATGTCAAAATGGGTGACGTATTGATAATCGGATCAGGACCAAACACTATTTCTGCACAACTCGGCGCATTTGCAGCAACATTAACGCTACTTGAGAAAAAGGATGAACTCTAAGAAGTTTGGTTGAGAATTATTCTTGCTAGTTCGGAGAAAGCGAAATCGACATTCGTATCTTCTTTAGCACTTGTTTCCACGAAAACCATCGAGTATTCCTCTGCCTTTTTCCTGCCTTCTTCTGTTTTCACCTTTTCATCGAGATCTGATTTGTTGGCGATAAGAACCATTGGAACATCCCCGCACCCACGTTTGACTTCATTAACCCAATAATCAATTCGTTCGAAAGAATCTGGATTCGTTCGATCATATACCAACAGAACGCCCTTTGCTCCACGATAGTACAACTGGCGAATTGGACCAAATCGCTCTTGTCCGCCTGTGTCCCACGCTTGTAACCGCAGAACATTCTCTCCAACGACGATGTCTTTGACATGAAATGCGACGCCAATTGTTAAAATATATGTTGGATTAAATAAACCCTTTACGTATCTAACTAGTAAGCTGGTCTTTCCAACAGCTGCGTCACCAACGACGACAGCTTTAGCGATGTGAGTATAGGGTCGTTTGGCTGCAATTGGTTGGGTGGTGCTTTCGGTGGGATTGCTCATAGGATTTCCATCACGATTTTTTCGGTTAAGGAGTAGGTTTTGAGACGGGTTTGTTCGGTGCTGATGAGTGGGCTGATGTGTTTGAAAACAAGGGACTGGTAGGTTCGTTTAGGCATTGTTTTTCGCGTAAGTTGTACTAACTCATGGAAAATTTGGAAAAGAACGTTTCGGAATCTCTGGTATTTAATGTGTTGGGGATCAATAGATTTGTAGATGACCACACCGGTTTCGTCGATGTGGATGCCGACTAATTCAGGGATTTTTTCCATGTTTGTTTTGAAGATTTTTTTGATTTCATTCTTGTATGTGCGACGCGAGACGTCTGTTAGAAACTGCTGGAGAATGGTGTTGTAAAACCGGGTAAACACTTCGAATACGTCCATGACTTTAGCAGCGGAAATAGTGCTTTCACCCATCCACCAAGTCAGAACGAGGTCATCGATGAAGCCATCGAAACTTCTGAAGAGGTTTGTATCAGTGGTCCCGTCTTTATGGAGCTCTTTAAGTTGATTTTGGTACATTTCCACGAATTTCTTGTTAAGGAGACCAAGGTATTTTCGAAAACGGGCAGGGCTTTCGCTAACATCAGTGATGAAGACCAAGAGTAAGCTGTTAGTTTCGTCGATTTGGAAGAAGAATCGACGGTCTTTCATGTTTACGACGTTGACATGTTGAGCAGCGACTTGCTGTGCCATATGTTCCATGCTTGCAAGGAAGCCTGAAAGTAGTGAACTGTCAACATCCGATTGAGACCACTTTCTGCTATAAAGTGGAAAGCCTTCTCGTAATCCGATGACATAGAAACTATGAACGGTCAATACCCCAGGACCTTCTCAAATATCCCGTCCTATCTGAACCGGGTTCAAGTTTCCTCCCGCACCGCTTTACTAAAATATTGTGTTCAACGGCGATTTGGTTCAGATTGTTCTTGGATATTTGTAGCTGAGTAAAGCAGAATAAGATAAATGCTCAAGTGTTTTTAGGTAGGATTTAATGTCTTCACAACCAATTGAAACCCTCGATTTTTCCCAAATTTCTCGTACTCAACAACTTGGGCAACTCAAGGAAAAGACCTGGGATATCATTGTAATTGGGGGAGGAATTAGCGGTGCAGGAGTCGCCTTTGAGGCCAGTCAACGGGGCTTGACCGTTGCCGTGATGGAGCAAAATGACTTCGGATTTGGGACATCCAGTCGATCCACAAAACTTGCTCATGGCGGATTTCGCTACATCGCCCAACTGGAGTTTGGGCTTGTAAGAGAAGCGATGACTGAACGAAATTGGCTTCAAGAAAAGGGATTACCTCACCTCACACGTCCAACACGATTTCTTTACCCTATCCTTTCGGCTGGTGAAATAGAGGGACATGAGCTTCCGAAAAGCTGGAGTTACCGAGCTGTTCGACTTGGCGCGTTTTTGTATGATTTATTAAATTGGTCCAGAAATTTTAGAGGAGCGAAGGGAATCAAAAACATCGAGAAAATTCAGACGCTTGAACCACTGTTAGAATCGTCTCGACTGAAAGGAGCTGTGACGTGGTATGATACGAATATTGATGATGCACGATTAGTCATTGAAACTCTCAAACACGCAGTTTGGACTAATAACGCCTTACCCATGAATTACGTTCGGGTGATTGGATTTACCCACGATTCTAACGGTTTGGTAAATGGTGTCGAAGCCATTGATGTTCACGAATCGAAGGCGAAGAAATTTCAAGTGCGAGGAAAAGTGATTATCAACACGACTGGTGTGTGGGCTGACGAGGTTCTTTCACTAAATGGTGACTCAGCTGAGAATGTACTACGACCAACGAAGGGTGTTCACTTAGTGTACCATCGCAAGGATTTCCCAATCAATGATGCCATCGCAATGAACTCCATTGATGATCGCCGCTTTTTCTTTGCTATCCGACGAAACGAGTGGGTGCTTGTAGGCACAACAGATACTGATTTTGTAGGTGACCCTGCAGAGGTTTATTGTACTCGCGAGGAGGCAGATTATCTCCGTAAGAGTATCAAAATTCTGTTTCCTAAGGCAAAAATCGACGACTGCTACTTACAAGGAAGTTATGCAGGGCTGCGACCTCTAGTCGCAGAGAGTGGAAAAAAGGAAGGTGATGTCTCCCGAAAACACACTGTGCTAGAACGAAAGGATGGCTTGTATAGTCTCCTTGGAGGAAAGTTAACCACCTTTCGCAAAATGGCAGAGGATCTATTACTAAATCATGTTCGAAAGGCATACCTGAAACATAATTTACCGAAATTCTCAGGAAAGAAAAATCTAACGAAAATTGCTTATGCCATAACACTCTCAGAACAAGAGTGGAACTCACTCCCCCAAGTAGTCAATTCAACTCTGCCACCCTTCATTCTCCGACATCTCTATCAACAATATGGTCGGGGCGGTAAGACAATCCTTCACATAATCGATAATCAACCAGAACTAGCTACCCGACTATTAGATGTCCCTGAATACCCAATCGAAGTTGCTCCCTGGGTTGAAGCCGAAATCAATTACATAACACGCCATGAAGCCCCATTACACATCAAAGATGTGCTCTGTCGGCGCATGGAAATTAGCTGGTTGGTTCGTCCAGAATATCAAGGTCAAATTGCAAAAAAGGTCGCGTACCACATGGGTACAATTCTCGGTTGGTCTCCTCAAACCAAAAAGGAAGAAATCACCAGTTATTTGGAGCATATCCGCAAAAACAGCTTTTTCTATAAAGGAAAGAAACCAATTCCGTGATAGGATAATATCTAAAAATTTATTTTTTCAAACCCCACAACTTTTTGAGGATAAGACGAGGACCTAGACAGGGGCGTCATGAACATGGCATCGCGATCCAGTTTCCACACAGATAAGGTGTGGATTCTTGCCACAATTATTTGTTTCATTTTAGCTTCAAGTGCACATATCTGGATTCAGCTCACAGGTGGATATAGTGCTGGTTCTTATCTGGATATGATTCCCCATTTTCTGTTTGGAACTTCGATTTGCGCATTTCTTCTAAACTTCAACCTTGCCCGCTCCTGGAAAAAAGCCCTCCCAATCGTTCCGCCACTCCTCTTAATAATCCTCCCAGCAATATTTTATACACTCGCTGTGGCCTTTGCTTGGGAAATACTCGAAGAGTTTCTTTCCATCTTCTTCCCATGGCTCGGGATTTATTCTAATTTCTGGTGGAATGGAGTCCGTGACATCATCATGGGACTCTTGGGAGCCACATTAGCAGCAGGACTATACTTGTGGCATTTCCCTATCCTTTGGGATCAACAGACTACACTCAAAAGAGCAATACCGGTAGGGCGGAGTGAAAGCTATATTCCAGGTAAAAAGGCGATGCATTACTGTGAAAACTGTGGATCTGTAATAGAACCAGAGTCAAAGCATTGTTCTCATTGCGGTCATAAGCTCTAGCTTAGAATATTTAAAACTACGAATTTGTAGCACGAAAGCAGGCTATTAAAAATAAAAATCAGCATTCATGCTTCGAGTTTTCCCCTAATATTTTCAAATGTTCGAAGTTTGACTACAAAGAGAACGTATGACACACCAAGGTCTTCTTGACCTTCTTTAAAGACTGGTCAACAACATAGGAATTATATTTAGCACATTTTATCTTCATGAACCAAGGAATCGGTAAACAATGACAATAGATGCTGAGCTAAAGAACGAGGATTCCCTGAAGGCTGCTCTTTTTGATGCCATCTCACATCCTACTCGAATCCGAATTCTTCGAATACTAAGCGAAACGCCCCTTGGTTTTGCGGACTTGAAACATAGACTAGGAATTTCAAGTAGCGGGAATCTTGCTCACCATCTGGAGAAACTAACAACACTAATTGAGTACGACGAAGACGGAAACTATGCTCTTAGTGATGGAGGACATGAAGCACTCCTCGCAATTAAAGCCGCTCGCGTGACTAATGCAAAAGAAAAAGCAACAAAGCAGGCAGGCTTGATGGCATTACTTGGCGGTATATGTTTTTATGCAATCTTGTTAACAGCTGAAATGTTTATGAGCACACTAAATTTCCTTAATCTGTCCGAAGTCTTGCTATCTTCGGTTATCTCCTCAATTATCTTTTTTGTTATCTTTCGGGCGATGTTCATTGTAATTCTTAGGGAACGAGAGATGCCTTAAATTATCTCTTAAAATCAGCTTGAAATAACCAGGCATATCTACAAAGCCTCTAACCTAACATATTCCCAGTTCCTGTGTCGAAAGATATTTTTCAGAATTTTGGCTGGAACATAAAGATATTCAAGGACCAGCTATGTATTATGACAAATCTTGGTGAAATTCATGAGTAGTAATCCTGTATATGAACGATTACGAGAGCATCTTGACAACCTTCCGGTTGGTTTTCCGAAAACAGAATCAGGAGTAGAAATTCGAATACTCA
>JABXGX010000018.1 GCA_016550405.1 archaeon
AAGATGTATTCTCGGTCAATTGTCAGTTCTTTGGAAAGTTTATAGATGTCAGATTCAACTGAAGTGAGTGAAGCGCCTTTGGGTTTCTCTGCAATAACGCTGTGAGGATGACGCAAAGAAATGAGGAATACCTCCTCAACCAAATCAGAAGCGCTATTGAATTGGTCAACACGGCCTTCCCAGTGTTCGAAGTCGGCATGATACCGTGTCTCGAAAGCATCAGTAAAGGTTTCCAGTCTACTTCGTAACTGCTCGCTTGGTACACCACTTAATACGAGAGCGACTCGGACATATGTGCCATCATTAATGAGGATTCGGAAGCCTTCGTACTGGAGTTCCCGGAGAGTTCGTGCATCTTCTGAATCGTCAGCTAGACCCTGACTGTCGCCTAAATCATGCCCAAAGGTTGAGATGGCTTGTAAGAAACCAGCAACGAGAGTCGCATCTTGACTTTCCTCAGCAAAGGGATCAAAGACACAAATACCACTTTCTTTATGGAGAACTAGCAAGCGGTTTAGATTCGCTACATCACTGAATGTATCTGCAATAGCCTGGTATTTCGCCAATTTCTTCTGGCGTTTGGGAAGCGAAACGTAGTGGCGGTACGCTAGCCCAGAACCAAGCGGGACGATAATGACTATCGCGGCAACCATGAGGATGAAGGGCAGGTTTTGCGCTATGAGTGAAGTCATTGACATTACGTTGACTGGTTGACTCATTGGTGTAATCTCCATGTTCGTTAGAGAACCATAGTTCTCTGCCCCTTCAAGACTGATATAGAAAGTGTGCTCTCCTTCATGAGAAAGCGTGCCTTCGAAGTGAACCCACCCATCATCACTGACATATCCGATAATGGGATCGTAATTTCCGGTTTGGGTTGTAATCGTAAGGATGATTTCGGTACCAGGAGGTAGGAAGGCCATTATGGGTTGTCGGTTTAGTCCACCATAAGAGAGTGAAACCATTGGGCTACTTGAGTTCTCAAGGTAGAGTTGGAGATTCATCCACCAGTCTCGTCCATGATTTGGAACCGTTAGAATGTCAAAATTAGATTGAACGTTGTATCCAATTGTCTGTTTTGGTAACACGGTTAATGTAATTACGGCAATGGAGTCTGTAAAATCTCGTGCCTCAGCATAGATAGTAACATTATAGATTCCAGGTTCACGTCCTTCGGTGGTCAAACTGGGGATTTCATAAAGTCCAATACCCGGCGTAGCAAGAGTCAAAGTTACATTATCACCACCATTGATTCCGGCTTTGACTGTACCATGTGAGAGGTCTTCGCCAGTGAGGGTGTCACGGAGAACAACTCGCAGGATAGTCGGATGCTCAATAGTCGGGTATTGCCAATCTTCGTAGAGCACAATATTTTGGAACTCCAATGGTACATTAATCACAGACGGACGTGGTTGTGGGCGTACAAAGGCAATTCCTTCTTCGGGAGCTTCGAGAGCCGGATGATACGCAGAGACGATGAGGACCGCTTCTTCGCCTTCATGGAAGCTAACACCACGAATCGGGTTCAGATCGACTGTGATATTGTATTGTCCGCGGAGACCTGTTGTGACTTCACCTTCAGAGAGGTCTTCCCAATCCAAGCGCCGATAATCGTATTCAGTTGGTCCTTTCACCAGATAGGCAAAAATAATGGCGCCAGAAATCGGAATACCAACATCATCCGTGTAAAGAATGGTAAATTCATGGTTTGTGGAGTTGATTAGGGGTTCAGGGCTGGTACGCCAGACCCCGCTGCTGTTGTCGAGTCCAGCACCGTTGATAAAGATAATATGGGATGCGGCACTCTTGATTTTGAAGGTTTTTGGGTAGGTTCGCTCTTGGTAGGTATTTTGAACCACGTGAAGTGTGATGTTATGTTGGACATTTACACTGGCATTGTCGGTAAAGATGACAATATGGTAATAGCCATAATATCCTTCACCAGCGAGGTTATAGACATCATAGGTATCCCAGTCTGAACCGCTGGTGTCATTTTCGACTGTGACAGTTGCTTCGTATAACGGGTAGAAGGTATAGTCTTCATAATAGACGATGAGCTCGATTTTTTGACCGCGAACTATATCGAAACCGGGAGGTGGTTCTTCCGCGTGAATAGTAAGATAAGTTGGAGATTCGTTAACTTTGAGGGTGATTTCTCGCATTCCGGCTTCATACCCGTTGAACCATAAGACATGAAGTGTGTAATCTCCAAGGGCGAATGCAGTTTGCCAGACGTTCCAATAAAAGTCGATAAGTGCAGGCGGTGGCGGTATTAACCAATTGAAGTCTGTCCAGTTTAGGGTATCAAAGGGATCATAAACGAATAAGTATCCTTGACCATTGGAAACGTTATTGCCCAGGGAATTTTGAATATGACCATAAATGGTAACCCAGTCAGCTGAGTACACCTCGGTGACAATAACATCGTATTGATTCCGTACAAACACATCGACAACATAATCGGGTGATTCGCATTGGATGACCCATTCACCATCGTCTGTATTTTCAATTTGAATCCAGTATTGTCCTGCTTGGGACCAAGTGAACCAATCGGCATGGGGTACTCCATTATGGAAAACTTGAGTGATGGTCCAGTCATCTTCGATGGAAATTATTATTGATTGGTCAATAGCCCCAGTGGGGTAGTCCGCATAGAGTGTGATATTCCAGTCAACAGTTGTGCGGTTGGACCACACTTGGAATCGGGTTGTGGCAAACAGGGTTTCATAAAACCAGCCTAGCCATGTAACATCAAAGGTTAGACCTGAAATGATTTGCTCAACATCATAATAGCGATCTCTGTTGGTCATGTTGATTGCTGGACTGTGCCAGCCACCATCATAGTATCCGACTCCAGGCATTGGGTAAATGTCGTAGACAAGTGTACCATCTACTGTGAGGCCAATATCGCTGGGGTATGGAAATCGTTCAAATGCACAGATGAGGAAGAAGTCAAGTGAAGGCCCAGAAATGAAATCTAAGGTTGGATAAGGGTAGGAGTTCCAAGCATCACCTTCATCTTCACCATCCCCGTCAGGAGGTGTACCGACTTCTTCCATAAGTGCCCAATTTATCGCGGCTCCAGGTGTCATGGTAATAGCAAAATAGAAAGTATTGGCATAGGTCATTCCTGGATCAAGCGGACTGGGTAGTGTTGGAAGACTCCACCATTGTTCTTGGTTATTTGGAATATCGACTAATTCTTGCATCCATGGTCCAAGTTGTGCGGAGAGATTGGGACGTGTGCCTAATCCAGATGTTGAATTCGCTTCTGCCGCGAAGATAGTGTAGTTTACTATTCCAAAAGATTGTGAACTTGGAAAGGAGGCAAGGTAGATCGCAAATTCGGTCATGATTACGGGCATTTTCCCCGTGAGGTTGAATGCCATAAAGGTGATTTCACCAGGCCAAGAAGCATAGTCCATTGGCCAGTAATAATACCAGCCATTTTGCGGATCCCAGTCCTCTACAAATTGGAAGTCTTTCCACGAGCTTAGGTTACCTAGTCTAGAGAAAAAGCTGATGTCATGATAAAGCATTCCTTTCTCGATGGCGACTTGGTAGTCAGTATCACGAGTACGATCTAAGAAGGTTTGGCTGATATTCCAATAGAGCTGAGCGGCTCGTTGATTTCCTGTTCCAATTTGCGGGTTAGTGATTTCAGGTAGAACTGGATCTGAGGATGCGAATTCGGGTCGTTGTGCAGTTGTATCGGGGAGTTGATATGAGGTATCAGAACTAATTGCGATTGTCGGTGCAACGGGAGCTGGCAAATCAGGAGGTATCAGAAAAGACGATGTGGAGGATACTTGGGGAGAGCTCCCGTTGAGAAGATTGAAGGGAAGTAGCGGTAAACATAACATTGTGAGGAAGAATAGGGAAAGGAGTTGAGTACGCCTCATAGTAGCCACCTTCAGTAGGCGAATTTTTTCTGCAGCCGCAATGGTGCTATGCACCTGCTCTGGTGAGGGCAAGTTCCCCCCTCAGAGTCTACCTAGAGCCGTGAAATACGCGTTCTTAAGTATTTGTCTAGATGGTGAGTAGAAGAAAAACGTTTGAGGAGTAAACAAAGCACCAGCGTGGTTTCTAGAAGAGATTATGAAGGTAAGAGTAACTATTCTGCAATAGTCGGAGTGGATACAACTGCACA
>JABXGX010000019.1 GCA_016550405.1 archaeon
CTGCATCATCAGGTACGATTTTCAAGGGACCGGGTCCAACGCCGACTACGACAAGCCGGCTAAGATTTGTCAACATCTTCAGCCCATTACCATATGTTTGTTCGAAGCCAACAAAATCTACGACGACGTTTACGCCCTTCTCGCCCGTTATTTTAAGAACTTCGCTGACAGGATCCTTATTGCCATCTACAACATAATCGGCTCCGAGCTTCTTAGCCATCTCTAGCTTTTCTTCGGTTAGGTCTATGGCAATGACGCTTGCTCCCATAGCTTTGGCGATTTGGATTGCAAAAGACCCTGTGCCTCCTGCTCCATAAACAACGATGGTATCACTCGGTGTAACCTTGGCTTTTCTTAACGCCCGATATGATGTGACTCCGCAACATGAGAGTGGCGCAACATCTTCTGGTTTTAAATCTCCAATATTAATAAGCGCCTTTTCGGGGACCGCTATATATTCAGCATAGCCTCCATCTCTCGCAAATCCAATTGGACCATTAAGTTTACAGGAGTTTTCAAATCCAGTTCTACATAGAATACATAAACCACAAGCGTACGCCGCCCAGCTATCGATTAAAACTGGATCATATATATTAAACGCTGTGACTTCAGACCCGATTTCATGGACTTTCCCAGCAATTTCATGGCCTAAAATCCATGGGCGTTTTCCTCCAAACTTCTCAGTCGTTAAGTTTCCATGTGAGAGGTGGACATCCGTATGACAAACCCCACACGCCTGAACTTTAATCAGGGCCTCTTTCGGTCCAACCTCTGGAATATCTACTTCATCAAGCTTAAGCGGCTCCTTATATTCGTGTAATCTCATCGCTTTCAAAAAAATCCCTCTGAACATGCGAAACTGCACCATAAGTCTTATATAAATCGTACAGCCGAAAGTGGGGACTGAGGGACAAAAATGGCTCTCTCTCGAAATCAAATTTTAGGAATAGTTGCTATCGTTATCATAGTGTGTGCCACCGGTGGAGGAGCCTACTACTACTTCTTCATATTAGCACCACAACAACCATTACCACCGAAAGAAAGTGTGACAATTGGTTGCGCTCTTTCACTTACCGGACCCTTTGGTGGTGGTGCAGCACTCCATTTAACTCCATATTACAACTGGATTGTCGATGAATACAATGATTTAGGTGGACTCTACATACCGGAATATGGACAGCGTTTGCCAATCGAAATGACAATAGTCGACGATGAGGGTAACGTTGAGAATCTAATTTCGCAAACTGAACGGTTCATTACAGTTGATCATGTTGATTTTATTTTTCCCCCATGGGGAACAGCAATGAATTTTGCAGTATTTCCTTTGTATCAGCAATATGGATACCCAGTTGTTGCTTTAACAGTTGGGGCTGATGAAGCCGCAAGTCGTATTGAAAGCGGTGAATGGAACTACGTCTTCTTAACACTCGGTCAACCACATCATACAGGCAATGTTATAGCTGATTACCTTTCGTACATCGATGCAAATATGACATCTCTGGATTCTATAGGAATCATCTTCGTCGCTGACCAACACGGTGTAGAATATGGTGGGGCCGCATATAGTTACTTATACACCAGAGGATTCAACATCACAGTCTATCAAAGTTATCCAATAAACGTTGCAGACTTCACCCCTATAATCAACCAGCTTAAGCTTTGGGATTGCGATGTGATGTTCGCATCGAGCTATCCACCAGATGGCATGTTACTTCTAGGACAGTGTATAGCGCAAGATTACAGTCCCAAGGTTATGTTCTTCGGTCCTGGTATTGAAGTGCCAATGATTGTGCATGGACCAGGCGCATTTACGGATGAACAGACCATGGGAATTCACTTCTACGATGGCTATCCTGCCACTGCTTACGACACACCGGAATTAGCAGCTTGGGCTGAACTGCATAATTCCACTCTTGGATTTTATCCTTTCCCCGCATCAGCAACGTTTTACGGAGGCCTTCAATGTCTTTTCCAGGCGATAGAACAAGTTGGTCTTAATCGAGCACTAGTGAGGGAGGCACTCGCCACCCAAACCTTCGACACCGTATTAGGACCTTATACATTTGTAGCAGGTGAACATCCGGATATTCCTGGAACGGGATTGCTTTCCCAGTGGCAAGGTGGAGACATGATGGAAGTTGTGTGGCCACTTGATGTCGCTTCAGCGCCTATAATCGCTCCGAAGCCTGCTTGGCCAGCACCCCCAGCTCCCACAGCGAGTGTCCCTCTGCCCACGGGAACAGACTACCAATTCGGTGGACAAGGGATAGACTCGGCGAAAATTGGAATCAAGCCAGTTGCTGATCGATCAATGGATTTTGCCACGATGTCAATAGTGAGTCCAATGCTTTCATGGAGATTAACCTCAAGGGATTAGTAGCCATGAAGCTCCCCCTTTTTTTAAAAAAATAATGGAGGCTTAATTCATGATTGACATACTCATCGGGGGCGCAATTTTAGGAGCAATATTTTCTCTGATAGCTGCAGGCCTTAACCTTCAGTATGGGGTAACTCGAGTACTCAATATCGCCCATGGCGAGTTCCTAATGCTAGGTGCGTACATGACCTATGTTTGTTTCACTTCGTTTTATATCACGCCACTTTTTTCCCTTCCCATTTCCGGAATCGTTATTTTTCTTGTAGGAGTATTAGTTCAGCTACTCGTTTTTCGCAGGTTGGTTCACTTATCAAAAACAGGTGAAGAGCTTGAATTCAGATCACTCTTAGCTTCCTTCGGTCTTTTATTCATTCTTCAGAATGTAGCTTTATTGATATTTGGTGCTACCCCACTAGGCTACACGTGGGCTAATTTACCAGTCATTATTTTTGGATACTATTTTCAATTAAACATGATAATAATTGCTATTGCAGCGATGATCATCATCATAGGCGTCTACCTTTTTTTACGCTTCACGAAGTTGGGTTTAGCAATGAGGGCAACTGCTGAACAACCTACTGGTGCTAAGCTTGTTGGAATCAGTATTGATAGGATGCATGCCCTGTCTTTCGGAATAGGCGTTCTTTTAGCTGCTTGGGCCGGCTCACTATTAAGTGTGATTTACTTCATAACCCCCTTCATTGGTTCGGCCTATACATTCATCGCGTTAGTAATAATCATCATGGGTGGTATGGGCAGTTATCTTGGTAGTGTAGTAGGAGGCTTTGTAATGGGTTACGTGTATTACATCACATTGACAGTTGATGCCCTCTTATCAATGGCCGTCGTCTACGTTTTCCTCATCATAATTCTTCTAATTAGACCAAAAGGATTTTTCGGGCGGTAACGATGCAAAAAATTACAACCGCAGATCTTTTGAAAATCCTTCCTTATGTAATAATTATCGTTGTGCTGATGCTAGCTCCCTTCTTCTTAACCCTCTATCCTTTGGCAATATTACGCAGTCTCCTCTTATGGTCGGCGCTAGCCATCAGCTGGTGGTTCTTCTCAGGCGTTACAAAGTATGTTTCACTGGGATCTGCAGCATTTTTTGGGATTAGCGTATACATTGTAGCTATCTTCGGTGATTTCGTTCCATTCCCTTTAGTGATACTGTTTGCTGGTTTATTCTGTTTTGCTATCGCACTTGGAATCGGTTTAGTAACCTTGAGATTAAAAGGCATATACTTCGCGGTATTTTCCTTCGGGCTAGCGGAGCTTTTTAGAAACCTCGTTCAATGGTGGGAAATAACGATAACTGGTACTCGCGGGAGAATCATTTTTTATCTTCCCTCTCAAACAACCTATTGGGCAGTACTTATTGTCACAATTCTAGTTCTTGTGATGATACTCTTCCTAAAAAGGGCAAGACTTGGTCTAGCACTACGGTTGATAGGTGAAAACGAGGAAGCCGCGGCCCATTTGGGCGTAAACGTCAGTTTATATAAAACCTTAGGCTTCGCGATCAGTTCTATGTTTATGGGCTTAGTTGCAGCCAGCTTCGCGCCAAGGTTTAGATTTATTGACCCGTCAATCGCTTTTAATCCTCTATACTCTTTGCAGCCTGCAATAATGGCGATGTTGGGTGGAATTGCACTTATTTATGGCCCAATCGTTGGAGCAATTACTCTTACATTACTGAATGAGTTTCTGCGCACCATCGCAACAGAATACTTCATGATTTTACTCGGCCTAATCGTGATCATCATTGTTCTTTTTATGCCAAACGGAATCGCTGGAGTCATTGAAAAGACGAGGACAATAATAAAGAA
>JABXGX010000130.1 GCA_016550405.1 archaeon
CTTGAGATTCACTAAGACAATGAGCTGTCGGTTGACCAGAGATTCTGCGGAATAATATTGAGCTAATCCTGTCACGATTTGACGTGTTCCTAGCTCACCCAAATCGATTTGCAGTTTGAGCAAATTCTTGGTGCCGGGAACTTTTTCAGATTTTGTTACGGTGGCGACACGAAAGTCGAGTTTCTTAAAATCCTCAAATGTGATCAAAAAGCATCCCTTCTAACTGCGAGTTTGTACCCTGCAAATACTATTTAGCTGTGACTCTCGAATAACACCGACAAAATTCCCGTTATTTACTATGAGAAAACCGCAGATGCTTTTGGCAAAGCGGGTTTCTAAAGAAAGAACTAAAAGTTCGCTGACAACGGTCGTAAATGAAGCAGCAAGTGAGAAAAGACGCTACTTGGTGAAATTGCGGTGGCACGACGTTCATGGACAATAGTCACCCTCATCGTCGTCCTCTTTGTTCCCCTAATTGTGAATACGCCACATTTACCTGCTTCAATAAATGCTGCATCTAATAATTCTTCTCTGAAATCATCTCCACCGCCACCATATGGTGGAGGGACTCCTATCGGCGAATATTGGGGTTCTGGGGGTTCAACCCAAGTTCATGCCCAATATAACAAGACTATGTCCACGAAAACTGAGACAACAGATGTTAACGATTTTCAATTTAGAATCCCATCCAATTGGCAAAGCTCTGTGAACATTACATTAGAAGATATTACAGCGGATTCCCCTGTCGTTCTTGACATCGAAACCAATGATACAACAGTTGATGGAAACATTTTCTTCTCAAATGGCCCCTACATGAGCTTTCAAGTCACGAACAGCTGCTATTTACACAGCCTCCAAATATACATCAACTTAATCACCGATGATGTGCTTGCTGATGCCAGGGTCTGGATTTATAACGCCACAAATTCAGCAGGAACTCCTCGTCCTGATTCAGCCATAACAGGAACAATAAGCGTGGAACTTGGCCCCCTTGGATTCGCTTGGAAAAACCACACGTTCTCTTCTCTAATCTTGTTGAATGCAAGTGAAACCTATGCTAATACATTCTTTGTTAAATTTCTAAATGACAACACGGGTGTATCAACGTGGTATATGCGCAGTGATGTGCTTTCCCCTCCGAATAATGGGTATATCTGGTATTCAAGTCCCCTTCAGCAATGGACTGGCAATGACTTGATGATGAATGTATCACTACGTCCGCTTGGGCGATTTCCATCACCTCAACAAATCGGTTTGCAAATTAATGGATCTTCAGTCAATGATGCTGGAAGTAATACGGGCTGGTGGGTAAGGTCGTTCACCGAGTCGGGGACTACAGCATTTTTCAATGTCACAGCATCTTGGCCAATTACGTTTAATTATACTTATTTTGCTGATTTTAATCAGACTTTCACGGGGAGCACAGCTTTTCGAGCAGACTATCAGGTCATCTTTGCTTACTGGAACATTAGCACTGCGATATCATTTCCGAATGTAGGAGCGGATGCAAATAGTCGTTCTCTGAACTTTTCGCTTCCAGCATATTGGAATATGCAGTTTCTGTATAATGACTCAACGTCGATTCTAGGCTTCCAAGTGCAAGATAGCAGCCCATCACCTGGCTGGGTATTTCTGGATGAGCCGAATGGTGCAGGAAATGGCACCCTGTGGCGTGTCGTCTCGACTGATGCCAATCGTGTGCAAACACCCACCATTTGGCATGATGGTATTGATGTGACAGGGTCTGAAGTGAATATCACAGACCTAATACACGTGGAAGCTCAGCTTTCGACATTTACGGATGGAGAAGGACGATTTGTCCCGTATGACATAGCAGGAACTGACCTCTTTGAAGAAAGACTTTCTCCAGATCTGAGTGGATTATTGAATTTTACTGAATTTGATCCAAGTGCCTCTACAACCATTAATGACACTTTGCGTTGTGAAGTGGTCTGGAATAATAGTTATTATGTCGGTATCGGCCTTAGCACCATCAATTTAGTTTTCCCAACGGTTGTTTTAGGCAATCCAACATCTTACTCAAGTCTAATCGGTGATTTTGTCAATATTTCTGTCTTCTATCAAGATACCTACAACCTTGAAGGTATCCCAAACGGGGAGGTAAATGTTACCTTTAATGGAATCCCATTTGGCTTGACCGACAGGGGATCTGGATATTATTGGGACCAAATTAATACAAGTGCAATGGGACTCAATCGTGGCGTTCACATCGGTACGGTAAATGCCGATAGGATAGGATATGATTCAGCGGCTTCATCGGTAACCCTAAACCTATGGTCAAAAACCAAACTGCTTGCAAATTGGACTTCCCTGACAATCAACTATACTGAAAGTGTGGCAATTGAGGTAAACTACTCAATTTATACACCGCTAGGTGAGGGGGGTATCACTGGAGCCTTGGTAAACATTTCGGGTCCAGGGTACTTCTATTGGCTCTCTGAAGAGGGGGGTGGTAACTATTCTATTGTCGTCGATGGTCCTGAACTTGGGGTGGGTACTCATAATCTTGTGATTAATGCTTCGATACCTGGTATGTTTTTTCAAGAAAATTCTCTTTTAGTTACCCTAACTGTTGATGGTGAACCCACAAACATCACAGGCAGGGCCCCGTTGAGTATCAATGGTGGTGAAGCGTTTAACGTCTCTATCACCTATCGGAAGCAATCAGATGGTACAGGGATTTCTGGAGCCACGATAACTTGTTTACTTGACGATTCGCCTTTCACTGGATTTACAGTGTATGACTTGCTAAACGGCACATACCACGTCGGATTTATTCTAAATGTGAGTGGGAGCCCAGCGACCTATAATATTACACTAACGGCAGCTCTGGGTGGATACAATAACGCTGTCTATGATACCCTCATTGATGTGCTAATTCGTCCAACCAATCTATCTGTCCAAGTCCTCTCAGCTTCCCCCATTGTGTATAATTCACCATTTCAGATTCGTGTCACCTACCAAGACATGACAGCACAAGGCATAATTGGAGCGATCATCCAAGGAAATTGGACAACAATTAACTTTGTTGATAACCTGGATGGGACCTATACGGTCAACTGTATTACGACAGGTGCCATTGCAGGTTCATGGACCATTAACTTCAATATCAGCGCCCTCAACTATGAGATTGAATACTTCAGTGAAAGCTTCGAGCTGGTATGGGCAACATCGCTAACTCCCCAAAATGGAGATTATTCTCCCAGCGAATTTGAAAACGAAACATTGGTCCTTGATGTGCTGTTTTGGGACACAAGTAATAGCTTAGCTATTGATGGTGCAACGGTTTGGGCGATCTTTCAGAGTAGTCCTTACAGCTTAGCCCCCATTGGCAGCGGAGTATACCGGCTTAGTTTGAATTTAACCCAAGTAACTCCGGTAACCTATTCCTTGACAATCTATGCACAACGACCGCTCTATGAAAACCAAACCCTGATTTTAAGCTTGGATGTGTTAGCAAAATTTGATACCATGTTGACTGTGACGTTACCTCCAACAAATAGTATCGTCGAAGGCCGAGAAGTGGCGGTGACTGTTGGACTGACATTTACTAACACTACTCCGATTTCTGGTGCCGAAATTTGGCTGGATGTGTGGATTGCGTACTCGAATGGGACTAGCCAGATACTCCATGCCCAGCTGATTACCACCGATATCTTTGGAACACGTATTGTTTTGGTTCAGCTCCCATCCCATTCGGAATCGTTCTGGATGAATAACAATGATGGGCCTTATCTTTGGGCCGCAGCAATTTATAATGGGACAAGGGAAACCGCTTCACAAACTGCCAGTGTTTTCGAAGTGATATCTCAAATTCCAGCCGTTCCATGGTGGGTCGATCTTTTACTGTTCCTTCTTCCCTTCATCGTTATCTTCATCATCATTATCATTATTAGCTGGGCTTATTATGCGAAGCGTGTCAAACCAAGGCGCCTTGCCCAACAACAGGCTCTCGAACAGAGTGCCAGTCAATGGGCACAGCGAATGATGGGTCTAATGAACCTTCGTGCTCTCTTTGTGACGTATTCCAAGACGGGCTTACCGATTTTTACCTATGATTTTGCAGGCGGAGAGATGCCTAGCACTTTATTATCAGGCTTTCTGTCTGCCGTCAATTCATTTTATAGTGAAGTGTCAGGCGAAGTAGACCGCGAGTCGCAACTCCGCGATATTCACTATAAAGACTTACACTTGAGCCTTCGTGAGGGGCAGTATGTGGTGAGTGTCCTCATCCTTGAGTCTTCACCGAGTGAAGTCTTGACGAATTCTCTCGCACAATTCGCCACTGAATTTGAATCCCGATTTGGGAACAAACTCGCGACCTTCGATGGACGTATTGATGTCTTCGATCCTGCCACAGAAATCGTTGAGGAATGCTTCCACGGAGAACTACTGTTAGCCTACGAATGCGCTAA
>JABXGX010000131.1 GCA_016550405.1 archaeon
AGGGACCGAAGTTTGGGTACTTGCAACGGAAACACAGCCCGATAGAATTTCCGAATTCCCCCTCGGTAATATTCTTCTCGAGTTTTTATAATCAGGTTCTCTTCCTCAAGACGTTTTAAATGATAGCTAATTCGGCTTTTGCTCAAGCCTAACATCCTTGCCAATTCGCCTAGAGAATGTTCTTCTTCGGTTAAGTGTCGTAATATACTAGCGGTAATAGGGCGAACGAGCATGGATGCGGACTTGGGATGTTTAATAGACCGAGTTTGTGTTCGAGGGGAATCCCCCAGGATCTTCACTTCCGTATTTTTTGTTTTGAGTTTATAACACTTATAAAACTGGAAAACACTTATATCTAATACTGTAAAATCCTTGACGGTTATATAGTTGACGGTTATTATAGTTGACGGTCAAATTTTCATACATTTACCACAGAGGCTAGCTTGAGTGCAGGGCTAGAATTTTCCTCACCACGAAATACAGACCCACCAAACCGTCTGTGAATTCACCACCAGGAGGCAGATGCAATGGCAGCTAAACTGGCAATCTTAGGCGCGGGAAACGGAGGGCAAGGGCTAGCAGCCTACCTTGCTCTTAACGGTCACGAAGTAAGTCTGTACAACCGATCAAAACCCCGACTGCGTCCAATACAAAAACAAAATAAAATTCAAGTTGAAGGAGAAGTTAATGGGATTGCTCAGTTAACTCGTTGTACTTCTAACATTCAACACGCACTTTCTGATGTAGATTTTATTTTTCTCGTTGTTCCCGCCTCCGCACATCGCGAGTTTGCCAGAAAATGTGCTCCCTATCTGACACCCGAACAACTGGTTGTCCTTCTTCCAGGACGAACGGGCGGTGCACTGGAATTCTCTACCATAGTGGAAGGACTTACAGGCTGGCGACCAATCATTACCGAGGCTCAAACATTTCCTCTTGTAAGTCGCGTGATCAAGTCGGGGAAAGCCCACGTCTCCGCAATTAAATCAGAACTGCCCGTGGCCGCTTTTCCTGCAAAATACACCGACATGGTCAGTGATCTGATTTCGCCCGTTCTCCCAAACGTCCGAAATGCCGAAGACGTCCTCGAAACAGGTCTTGCCAATATTGGATCAGTTTTTCATCCGGCCCCTTTGATTCTCAATATTGGTCGGGCGGAAACCACCAACGGTCAATATAACCACTATCTTGAAGGAGTCTCACCATCAGTAGCCCGTTTCCTCGAGCAACTTGACGCTGAAAGAGTTGCAGTGGGAAACGCCTTTGGAAAGGATATCCTCTCAGCGGCTGAATGGTTACAGACCGTCTATGACGCGAAAGGGACTACCCTGTATGAATGCTTGCACACGACTTCTGCCTACCAAGGTTTAGGAGCCCCGAGTTCGTTAGACCATCGGTATCTCTTTGAAGATGTACCTACTGGGTTGGTGCCCATTGCCGCGTTGGGTGAACTAGCGGGAATACCAACTCCTACTATTCGAGCAACAATCGCAATGGCTTCACAGCTATGTGGTCGTGATTTCTGGCGGGAAGGACGCAACGCTGAGAACCTGGGAATTTCCGATCTTTCTCCCTCTGAATTACGGATGTATGTGTGGGACGGATCCCTTGTAGCGCTGGAAATTGCCGAGGAACTGACAGCCATCCAAGAATGGGAGAAGGTTGATACCGAATGACCAAATTGCGTAAATCCACAAAAACAAACAAACTCGTCCTCGGTGCGTGTTTAGGGAATTGCGTCCACGTTGCCGGAACGCTAAATTTCTTGCAACTGGCAAAAGCAAAAGGCTACCAAACGAAGTTTCTAGGACCGGCAACCCCCATCTCTACGATTCTCGATGAAGTAGAACAAACTGATGCCCCAATTATCGGATTAAGTTACCGACTTACACCCACGGCAGCATATCGGCTGACACAGAAACTCAAAAAAGAAGTACACAAACGCAATCTTACCAAACGAACCTGGCTCTTTGGTGGCACAACTCCTGTTACCGAGAAAGTGCGCAAAGTGGGATTCTTCGACTATTATTTTGATGGAAAGGCAACCGATGAAGATGTGCTCATGTTTTTAGCCGCCGACTGTGACCCGAAAAAATTAATGGAAAGGGTTCAGCGCAGGGATCCGGTAACCTATGCCACGACGCTATTAGAACGGATGGCTGAACGAAAGCCTTGGCCAGTGATTCGACATCATTTTGGTCTTCCAAGTTTGGAAGAAACAATTCAAGGAATTGTAAAGATTGCCGACGCTAAATGTTTGGATATCATCTCTATTGGTCCCGATCAAAATGCTCAACAGTTCTTCTTCCGTCCAGACAAAATGAAAGACACAGTTGAAGGTGCCGGTGGTGTTCCCATTCGCACAAAAAAGGATCTTCAAGTCATGTTTGATGCCTCACAGCGGGGTAACTATCCGCTTCTCCGGTGCTACAGTGGCACCCAAGACCTTCTCAAATGGGCCAAACTTCTCCACAAGACCATCCATAACGCGTGGACGGCGACACCCATTAACTGGTATAGTGTTCTCGATGGACGGAGCACCCGCTCCTTAACAGAAGCCATCCAAGAAAACATGAACAACATTGCCTGGCATGGCAAGATAGGCATTCCTGTGGAAGTCAATGAACCGCACCATTGGAGCCTTCGACAAGCGCATGATACCATCGCCGTAGCATCTGCATTCTGGTCAGCATTCATTACTAAATCCATGGGTGTACAGCATTACATTGCACAATTAATGATGAACACTCCACTCGGCACATCGCCTGCTATGGATCTGGCGAAGATGTGGGCTAAACTTGCCCTAGTCGAGTCATTACAAGATAATTCCTTCCAAGTTATTCGGCAAGTGCGGGCTGGACTGTTCAGCTTTCCTGTGGACCTCGATGCAGCCAAGGGCCAATTAGCAACCTCGGCATATACCTCGATGATGTTAGAACCTGCCATCGTTCATGTTGTAGGGTTCAGTGAAGCTGATCATATTGCAACCGCTGATGACGTGATTACGAGCTGTAAAATTGTCCGACAAGTGATCAAAGAATGTAGAAGCGGCACTCCAAACCCCTGGCTCGATCCACAGATAATTGCACGAAAAGAACAACTCGTCAGAGAAGCGAGTCTTCTTCTAAGGGTTTTAAACGAGCTTCCTGAAGATAAAACGCCCCATCCACTATTGAACCCCACAACCTACGAACTGGCCATAAAACAAGGAATTCTAGATGCCCCGGGTTTGAAAGGTAACTCCATTGCACGTGGACGACTGCAAACTCAGATGATTGAGGGAGCCTGCCATGCCGTTGATGAAAATGGTGAAATTCTCTCCGAGTCCACCCGGCTTGAGGAACTCGTTCCCAAGAAACTAGCGGCTTCAGAGGAACGAGAAACACAACATGAAAAGTTAGTGCACCAAAGTTATCTGTAATAAAATTCAAATCAGCCATTAACTGCAGACAAAAATAATTCATTTGATTTGAAAATATGCAGATATGTCTTCGAATTCAAGTTAATTCGCATACAAAACAGGATTAACTATATGGTGATAAGATCAGATAATAGCTCAACAACGCATTAGTGTAATACTCTCCTGAGAGCTATTAACAAAATTTAATCAGGTCGTTGATATTGGTCGAGAATTACGCCGAGTAGAAATTGGCCTTGGTTAGAAATTAAATTCTATTTTCAAGAAGCCCCACTCATTAGAAAATAAACTATTACATGACCAATCTTGAAAAAAAATGGGAAGGTGTGGAGGAAGATTCCTCCACGTTATATTATTTACTAGCTCCACGTCGTTTCAGAAACAGGTAGATAATGATAATGACGACTACTACGATGATTACGACAAGTGCAACAATCCACCACCACCAAGGTAACGGTGGTATTGGAGGAGGTGGCACAACAAGCGCTTCGATATCGGCTTGTGCGGGAACACCTGTATACGTTGTACCGGGAAGTCCAGGATAGGTTGTACTGAAGGACAAGGTGTAATTACCTGTTCCAGTGACATTGACATGCCAGGTCAGCGCTGTGAAATCACCAGGAACGATGTTGAAAGGTTGAGTAGCAGGATCCATCAAGGTCCCTAGACCCGCAGGCACATTCACGGTGATTTCGCCCATGAGTGCGGCAGAGAAGCCAAGGTTAGCCACCTCTGCATGGAATGTAAGGATTTGCCCTTCCGTGATGTTGACTGGAACATCGGGGCTGATAGCACAGATGGGTCGCATCATGAAGGCAATTTCGTTAATCCAGAGTTCCAAGTTGTCAGGATATGCAGAGTCGTCCATGTCTCCACTGAATTGGTCGATTAGAAAACCGTTGTAGAGAGTCTGGAGGTCATTGCGGAGGATGATTGATGCGTTGCCTGGGGCTGGGCTGGGGGTGAATCCGGC
>JABXGX010000132.1 GCA_016550405.1 archaeon
CGCGTAAGGGTGAGTTTGAAGCTGGCGTGGGTGCTGGTGGTCAGACGCGCGAGCACGCTTTCCTCGCACGAACTCTGGGCATCGAGCAGCTTGTCGTTGCCATCAACAAAATGGATGACTCAACGCCGAAATGGTCTCAGGATCGATACGAAGAGATCAAGGCCGAAGTCACTGAACTGTTGAAAGGTGCGCAATTCGACACCAGCAAAATCAACTTTGTCCCAGTATCCGCTTGGACTGGTGACTTGTTGACTGATGCCAGTTCTGAGATGGACTGGTATAAGGGACCCTCATTGCTTGAAGCAATTGATGAGTTTGTCCTTCCACCCAAACCAATTGATCAACCTCTACGAGTACCTGTCCAGGATGTCTACACTATCACAGGTGTTGGTACCGTTCCTGTAGGTCGGGTTGAAACTGGTAAAATGAAAATTGGTGATAAGGTCATCTTCATGCCTCCTGGCAAAGAAGGTGAAATCAAAACAATCGAAATGCACCACGAACGATTAGACTCCGCAGAACCCGGAGACAACATCGGGTTCAATGTCCGTGGGATCGCTAAAGGTGAAATTCGGCGCGGTGATGTGATGGGTCCTCTCGGCAAACCCCCGCGCGTCGTTACCGAGTTTGAAGGTCAAATTATTGTTATTTACCATCCACGTGCGCTTGCCGTTGGTTATACACCAGTCATGCATGCTCATACGGCTCAGGTAGCAACAACCTTCACGGAAATCATTGCCAAAATTGACCCACGAACAGGGGAAACCGTCCAAGAGAAGCCTGATTTTATCAAGCAGGGCGATTCTGCGCTCGTCAAGCTGCGACCTGTTACTCCTGTGTGCTTAGAAACCTATGCTGATATGAAGCAGCTAGGTCGTTTTGCTATCCGGGATAGCGGTCGAACAGTCGCTGTAGGTATCGTTCGAAAAATCACCGAGGAGAAGAAGTAGGATAGCCTATCTTCGCTATCGTAAACCTTCTCCCTTTTTCTCCTTTTCTTGAGTGGAAACAGCAGTGGATATGCAAAAACAGTTAAAAGGAAGCACACATTCGGGTTGAATCCCTAAGTCCCTTTGGTGTAGTAGTAATGGCGCAGAAAGCTCGGATTCGACTATCTAGTACAGACATTCCTAAGTTAAACGAAGTATGTAGTCAAGTCCAATCTATTGTTTCCCGGACAGGAGTTCACATGTCTGGTCCAATTCCGTTACCTACTAAGACACTAAAAGTTCATACTCGAAAATCCCCTTGCGGAGAAGGAACACCTACATGGGATCATTGGCAAATGCGCATACACAAACGGCTTATTGATCTCGAAGCCGATGAACGCACCATGCGCCAAATTATGCGTATCCGCGTACCAGATGAAGTTTTTATCGAAATCACCTTGAAATAGCGTTTAGCTATTCTGACCTTTTCTAATCCGCCGTCTATACTACGCTTTCAATTTTCGGTTTACATATCTCCCTAATCGAAACGCTATTTAGCACCAGACCGCCTCCTCTTAGTTGTGACCGATCGTAATCCGCGTTCAACTTTAACAATTGTCCTATGTGGCAGCCTCATAGTGTATGTGGCAGTGGCCATCATTATATTGCCTTTCATAGCTCCAACCATAATTATTCGCGAGGATTTAATCGTCGCAATCTTACAAGGCGCCTTGGTCTACATTGTTCTCTTCTTAGTGTTCTTATTACCAGCAAGCTATATTTACTGGAGCCTTCGCATCGATGTTAAAGTACTAGGTCCCAAGTTAGCTGCGGCTGAACCTGGTGAAGAATTGAAACTAACCGTCGTTGTGGGCTTTCCTGGAAACGCAACACCGAAAGGGGCATTGATAGAAGCATTTTTCGACAATCTCAACATTTACACTCAGAAACTAGAATCTAGCCCATCAGAAGTCCAACTTCAAATTCCCGAAGTCTCTTCGGGATACCATACCATCACTATTCAGGTAACACAAGAAGGGTATTTCAAAGGGATAAATTCTTATGAACTTCTTGTTGCTACAAGCGAGATACAAGACAGCAGAGAACCAGGAAATCGTAATTACGAGTAAGATAGGTTGTCTACACCTGTATACATTCAAGATAACGAAATACTGTAAGACCTATTTGCACCGCTTCTTCTGTACGAATTGTCGCAGTACCTTGACTTTGAACTAAATTTACTGAATAATCAACCACATCAGCTATATCGACATGTTCCCTTTGAAGAATCTCAGCAAGACCCTCATTATAACTCCCAAATAGCAAAAGAAGCCGCTGATAATTCTGCCATTTGGTTCTGATTTCTTTAGCAAGCTCTTCAACTGGTTTACCTTTCCGACTTGTTGCAATAACATATTGGTTATCTTGCTTTATTTTCAGAAACTTGCCTAAAGAGCGATCCACACATCGAACTTTATAGCCCCAATACGGTTGGACTCGAGGAGGAGAAGATTTGGCCGCAATTAAGTTACCTGCTTTAGTCCGTGTAATCTGAACTGTAATACGTTGTGGAAACCTTGTAAGGTTGGATTTTACTAATGGCAGTGGTAATTCTACGCCAACGTCAACCACTGGATTTCCATTCTGCTGGAATGCCACCCCTTCCCTAATTTCGTCCTGTTTGAGCTGGGACGCTTTCTTTACAAGAGGATGATGAGGCGTGCGTAAAGGGGGAAGTAATCCCACATACTGGAGCTCAGGTAACTTGGCGAAGAGATGTTTTCGGAGATATTGTGGTGTTTCAATGTACTCTAATACGCTTGATATCAATTGGAGATTTTCGGCTTGTTTTTGGTTTTTTCTGTCTTTGAAGAGTAGAATTTCATTCACTTGAAAAATGGCACTTGCACGAGCGATTCGACCAATTTGCTGGGTCTTCTGCGCTTTGCTAGAGTAAACATCAATAAAGGAAGTGGGGATGGCAATCGCGAGGGAAAGTAGTTTTTGGCTCGATTCCTTCTTTATCATTCTTGTTTACCATACTTAGCCTTTCACAACACCTAATGGAATTTGACTTGCTACTTTTCGCGAGATATCTGCCCCATGCACGGAGTCAACCACAATATGTACATCCTTGTAAGCATTAGGTGCTTCTTCAGCCAAGATTTTTGTACTGATTGACCGAACCACTTCGCCTTTAGATTCGAGGGCCTGTTTTATATCACGTCCATGGTATTTCCTAATGGCTGCTTTCCGCGACATTGCCCGCCCAGCACCATGACATGTGGAACCAAAAGTTTCTTTCATTGCTTGTTCAGTGCCAACCAATACATAAGATGCTGTGCCCATGGAACCACCAATCAATACTGGTTGACCAACTGAACGGTAATCTTGTGGGATCTTTGGATGCCCTGGACCAAAGGCACGAGTTGCACCTTTTCGATGAATATACAAATCTCGTTTCGAACCATTCTGTTCATGGGTCTCATACTTGCAGATGTTGTGGGTCACATCATAAACTAAATTCAAATCCATTGAATCCCAGTCTCGTCGGAACACTGTTTCAAATCCTTCGCGAATCCAATGCGTCATAACCTGCCGGTTGCAGAACGCAAAATTCACTGCTGCCTTCATTGCTGCATAATAGTCCTGCCCTTCTTGTGAAGTTGACGGAGCACAGACAAGCTGGCGGTCAGGTAACCAAATGTTGTATTTTTTGACTGCAACTTCCATCCGTTCTAAATAATCAGTAGCAACCTGGTGTCCAAAACCTCGTGAGCCGCAATGTAACATCACGACTATCTGATCTTTCTCAAGGCCAAAAACCTTAGCAGTAGTCTCATCAAAGATTTTTTCGACCTTTTGCACTTCAAGATAATGGTTTCCGGCTCCTAAAGTTCCAAGTTGCGGGCGTCCACGACGTCTAGCCTTCTCTGAAATTTGAGGAGCTTTTGTCGCAGCTCCCTCCATTGATCCACCTTCCTCGCAATGCGCTAGGTCAGCTTCCACACCATGGTCATTTTCTATCGCCCATCGTGCACCAAGTCGAATAACGTCACTAAATTGCCCTTCACTCAATCGAATTTTGCCCTTTGATCCAACACCCGCAGGAACTTGCGTGAACAGCTTATCCACTAATTGCTGTAACTTTGGTTTTACTTCAGCATATGTTAAGTTGGTCCGAATTAATCGAACACCACAATTTATGTCAAATCCAGTGCATCCAGCAGAAATTATCCCCTCTTCAGCATCAAATGCTCCAACTGCTCCCATTGGAAGACCGTATCCCCAATGAGCATCAGGCATCGCCAGAACAGGTTCAATGGCACCAGGAAGTGTTGCAACATTGGTTAGTTGCTCAATTGCAGCATCTTCCAAGGTGTTAATAATCTTCTTTGACCCGATAATCTTCGCACTAACATTCATACGAGGTCGAGCTGACTTATCAAGCCACCAGCGAAACTCATCCTGTTGAACCAGTTTCTCTTTCATAATACTTCACAACCTTTTCGTCATCTCAAATATCTACCACAACTGTTGCCACGTATTGGTTATTAACCCTTTCAAGCGCAAAGCGATGAAAAGTGACACCTTTAACATGAGTACGAAGCTCTGGCATCTGTGAGCTTCCTTTTCCGATGCCTAACAGCTGCAATTCGCCGCTATCGGTTTCTTCGATTGAGGTAATGGAAAAATCGGCGAAAAAGACTCCTTCAACTTCGAACTCGAGTAATAAGTTTGATAACCAGTCATAAAGAAGGCGTTCTTCGGTCGAACCCTCCGCTTTGACTATTACTTCAGTCTCAAGCATGACTTCTTCTAGGTCATACATCACTCCAAACATCGCCTTTGCTGCGTTACAGAGCACCTCCGGTAGGGTAGCACCGTATGCGCGAAATAACTGGTCAGATGTGATTTCGTCGAAGTATTCGTATGACACAGGTTATCACCAAGTGAAACCGAAGGAAATGAAAGGATTTTTCACATTTTAACATTGGGTTTTCGTTAGTGTCTTTAATAGAAATAGCTAGTAACAAAGAATGGCGCCGGGAAAGGGATTCGAACCCTTGCGACCCAAAAGTCACAGGCTACCTTGGATGATACATGAAGGCATCTCTCAAGGCCCGCGCCGTAACCACTTGGCTATCCCGGCTGCAAATTCGGCTTTCTTATAATTTTTGTAAGATTGAACTGAGTTTAATATCTTATCAGAACTCACTCAGTCTCTGAAATTCGGAATGTCTCGTGGTGTTTAAATTCTCCGGTAGAAAAGAACAATGGGGTTCCAGTTCGTAGCCGAGAATCAAAGTTCACAGGACTGGACAATATCGCTGGAACCGCGAGCAGAACTTTTAGAACAGTTTCACAAGAGATGCAATGAGACAGAAAGCCTTACCCTTTGGGTTCAAGGCCGTTCACAGAATTGCAGTGCATTTTTATTAAATTGCATCAGCCCTTGTTGAGCCGTCATTGGGGTCCCTTTTCGATTCTTTGAGTTTAGGAGTACGAAAGACTTAAATCGCTCCATCCGCTTCCGAGCCGTTGAGCTGGTTGAGGTACCTCTTATTACTAACTCTGCTTGCCTCCCCAGAAAACGCTTCCCTTGGAAGTGTAATCCATGGGTCACCGAAAACAAAGTTCTCCAAGGCATGGTAGTCTTTCCTATCGTCCACGCAAACGTGTGCGTCGGGTTAGTGGACGGATTCGCCATTGGCCTGAACAAGCAACTGAACCCCATATTCTAGGATTTGCTGGTTACAAAGTCGGTATGACACATGTGATTCTCATTGATGATAAGCCTAATAGCCCATGGTTTGGTCGAGAAGTCAGTCGGGCAGTGACCATAATTGATACTCCCCCGATGTTGCTTGCATCTATTCGTGCATATGGTCAAAACGGTGGGGAATTGAAGGTTTTAGGTGAAACATGGATAGAAAATCTTCCAGGTGATATCCGACGGGTTTTACCCTGGCCCAAAGATTATGATCCCAAATCATCCTTGAGCAAATTGAGCAAATCCTTAGATGACATTAACGAACTAAGAGTTAGTCTTTTAACTCAACCGAAACAAGCGGGAATTGGAAAGAAAAAACCCGAAGTAATTGAATGTAAGGTTTTTGGCGGATCCATAAAGGATCAGTTCGAACATGTTAAAGCGCTCCTCGGAAAGGAACTTCGTGTGCGCGACATCTTTCAACCAGGCCAATTTCTGGACGTCGTCTCAGTCACAAAAGGTAAAGGCTTTCAAGGTGTTATCAAACGCTTCGGCGTGTCAAAATTACCCCACAAGTCACGTAAACGCGTTCGTGCAGTAGGAACACTCGGTCCTTGGCACCCAAATCGGATCATGTATACGGTTCCTCGTGGAGGACAGATGGGATTCCATCAACGAACAGAATACAATAAACGATTATTACGTATTGGCGAAAAAAGCGATGATATCACACCTGCAGGCGGATTCCCACACTATGGTAATCTCCAATCTGACTTCCTTCTCATAGATGGCTCTATCCCTGGATCATCACGACGATTAGTACGTCTTCGAGTACCGAGTCGACCAAAACCATTACCTGAGAAACCACCTGAAATTGTCTATATCAGCACAACCGCAAAGAAATGATGGAGGAAGGAAGTTGACGACAGTTAAGATACATACATTAGAGGGCTCAACAAGGGGTACTGTCACTCTTCCTAAAGTGTTTGAAACCCCTCTTCGCAAAGACATTATAAAACGCGCTGTTTTAGCTCAGCAATCCGCCAGATATCAAAGGCATGGCGTAGATCCCATGGCTGGCAAACGAACCTCTGCTGAATCTTGGGGAACTGGACAAGGACGAGCAAGAGTCCCTCGAAGAAAAGGGCAAGGATACCGTTCTGCATCAAACGCCGCGTTTGCGCCTTTCACGGTTAGTGGACGAAGGACCCATCCTCCTGAAGCTGCTAAAGACCCACTAGAACGAGTCAACAAAAAAGAGCGGCGATTAGCCATCCAATCAGCAATCGCAGCTACAGCGAATCCAGAAATCGTTTCATTACGAGGTCATCGTTTTGAAACTGAACAATTTCCAATTGTAATTGTTGACAAATTACAAGAGTTACAATCTACAGAGGAAGTTCAAGGCGTCTTAGAAAACCTTGGTATCTGGAACGATATTATTCGAGTGAAAAACGGTCGAAAAGTTCGCGGAGGAAATGCAAGGCGTCGCGGACGAAAATACCGAAAACCAGTAGGTCCCCTAATTGTAATAACCGAAGATGGTGGAATACGGAAAGCTGCCCGAAATATTCCAGGAGTCAATGTGATTTATGTGTCTAAGTTAAATGCAGAGATTCTAGCTCCGGGAACACAACCTGGTCGACTCACCATCTGGACAAAATCAGCAATGGACGCCCTATCAAAAGAACCCTCTGAAGGTGGTCAATAATGGATCCTTATGATGTAATAATCCGAATGATGATTACTGAACGGGCATCAGAAATCGTCGAAAAAGAAAATCGACTGACCTTCATGGTTAATAGGAGAGCAACCAAAGGTCAAATTCGTGAAGCAATTGAGCTACTCTATGAAGTGAAAGTGGTCAAAGTCAACACGATGATTACCCCTGAGGGGAAGAAAAAAGCTCTCGTTAAACTTTCTCCTGAATATAATGCCGCTGACTTGGCAGTCAAGTTGGGCTTATTCTAATTGGAGGTAACAAAAATGGGAAAACGAATATTAGTTCAACGTCGCGGTCGTGGCTCCCCAACATTTCGCGCCAAAACACACCGTAGACGCGGACCAGTCAAATATCCTCCACTAGCTGTAATGAATAAACGAGGATATCTAATAGCAGATGTTGAAGAACTTCTTCATGATCCAGGGCGTGGTGCGCCTATTGCTTCACTCCGTCTTGAAACTGGTGATTCCCATTTATCTTTGGTCCCAGAAGGCACTGCTGTTGGACAACAACTGCGGATTGGACCCAAAGCAGGCATCCGCGCCGGTCATATTCTTCCTTTAGGGAAAATCCCTGAAGGTACACCAATTTTCAATATAGAAAGCCAACCAGGTGATGGCGGGAAATTTGTTCGTTCCAGCGGTACTTATGCCACTATTGTTACACATTCAAAGGGAAAAACCTCTATTCGTTTACCCTCAGGTAAAACCCGAGCCTTCAGCTCCACTGCCCGGGCAACCATTGGGGTAGTCTCAGGAGGAGGAAGACCAGAAAAACCATTTTTGAAAGCCGGTAGTAAACACAAACATCGGTATGCCAAAGGCTTGACTTACCCCAAGGTCCGCGGTGTCGCAATGAACGCCGTTAGCCACCCCCATGGCGGTGGTAATAAACAACGTCCTGGTGGTCCTAGTTCCGTCTCTCGAACCGCGCCTCCAGGTCAAAAAGTAGGACTAATCGCACCAAAACGTTCAGGTCGAAAGAAGCGTGGATAGACCCGTTTCTTCTTAAAAGTCAGCAAAGCCTGACAACTGCCTAACCTATATTAGCTACTCACGTTGCTGCAGCATCTTCCACGATAAAGTCATTGTACGTGGATGGGCTGCTTTTACCTCATCTAGGCGTCCAACTGCTGTATTCTTAGGAGCCTCTTTAATAAGCGCGGGATTAGAATAGGCTAATTGAGCAATCTCTTGCAACGCATCAGCAAACCGATCCAATTCGGTTTTACTAAATGTCTCTGTAGGCTCAATCATCAAGGCTTCCTCCACTATTGCGGGGAAATAAAAGGTAGGTGCATGTAATCCCCGATCGAGGAGTGCTTTGGCAACATCTCTAGCGGTGACACCAGTATCCCGCTCAAGGGGCTTCGCGCTTATTACAACCTCATGTTTTCGCCACACACCCGGGGCAAAGGGGATACTATAGCCCTTGGTCCCCTCAATGCGCTTCATAAGGTAATTTGCATTCAATACTGCATGATCTGAAACAGCCTGTAACCCCTGCCAACCCATTCTCATAATATATGCATAAGCTTTCAACAATACCGCCGTGTTCCCGTGAAACCCATGTAGACGGCCAATTGATTTCGGTCGATCAATGTCTGAATAAAACTGCTTGCCATCATAAGTGATGACGGGAACAGGAAGATATTGTGCAAGAGGTTGTTTGACTCCTACTGGCCCCGCTCCAGGTCCACCCCCGCCATGTGGAGTGGCAAAGGTCTTGTGCAGGTTTGTATGGATGATGTCAAACCCCATATCGCCTGGACGAACTCGCCCTAAGTTTGCGTTCAGGTTAGCGCCATCATAGTAAAGTAACCCCCCTGCCTTGTGGACAATTGAAGCAATGGTCTCAATCTTTTGTTCGAATAACCCAAGGGTGTTAGGATTTGTTAACATTAATCCCGCAGTGTTTTCCGAGACGGCCCTTTTCAGGGCTTGAATATCGACCTGCCCTTGTTTGTTTGATGGCACAACGACGACGTCAAAACCAGCCATTGCTGCACTTGCAGGATTAGTGCCATGGGCTGAATCAGGAATAAGGATTTGGCGTCGAGTTTTGAGGTCACCACGATCCTCGTGATAGGCCCGAATAATTAGAACCCCCGCCAATTCTCCTTGAGCTCCTGCCGCAGGTTGTAGCGAATGTTGGTCCATTCCCGTAATTTCGGAAAGCCATTGTTGTAATTCGAATAGGATGCGAAGAATCCCTTGTAGAGTGGAACAATCTTGACTTGGATGAGATTGAGAAAAGTAGGGATTCTTGATAACAGCCTCATTCAATGCCGGGTTATACTTCATTGTACAGCTGCCTAAAGGATAAAGTCCCAAATCCACACAGTAGTTCATCTGAGATAACCGAACAAAATGCTGGACAACCTCAGGCTCTGATAATTCGGGTAACAGTGGAGGTGTTTTCCGCCGAAGGGATTCCGGTATGGATGAAATGGGATTAGGAAGTACTTTTTCAATTACTTTACCGAGTTTGGGAAGCGAATAACCAATTGCCCCAGACCGAGTTCGCTCAAAGATTAGCGGCTCGTCCCATTTTGCTTGACGAAACTTCATTGTTCACCCTCCATTGCTTGTTGAAACGCAGTTGCCAACTGATCTACTGCTTCCTGGGTATGCGTTTCAGTAACACAGACAAGGGCTGATTGCCCAAGGTCCGGAAAACTCTGATCCAAGGGCACGCCGGCAAGTATTCCACACTGTTGAATGCGCTCCAAAACTACTCGAATCCCCCATGTTGGATTACTGGAACTGCTTTCAATTGATACGACAAATTCCTTGAAGTGCGGAGCATCAAAATAAGGCGCCTTAATTCCCTCAACTGCATTAAGCTGCTCAGTAGCATACTTGCTAAGTTGAAGGATTTTCTCTCCAAGTTCCACCATGCCTTGAGGCCCTAGTAATGAAAGATAGACGGCTGCTGTAATTGCAGAATGCGCTTGGTTTGAACAAATATTCGAAGTAGCCTTTTCTCGTCGAATATGCTGTTCACGTGCTTGAATCGTCATAACAAAGCCCCTTTCACTCCCGCTCTGAGTTGTTGTCAAACCAATGATGCGACCTGGAAGCTGACGTAAAATCTTCCGATCATTTTTGCTGGCAAATATACCTAATAGGGGACCACCCATATTCACTGGACTCCCTAGTGGCTGTCCTTCACCAATTACAATATCTGCTCCATACTTGCCAGGGGGTAGAATTACTCCCAGTGAAATCGGATCGACACCCACAACCAGGAGGGCTCCTGCATCATGCACAATATCCGTTATTGCGTCAACATTATCCTGTAACACACCATGATATCCAGGATTTTCAAAATACACACCAGCAGTGTGGTCATCAAGCAGCTCTTTCAAATGCTCAAGATTTAGTTGGCCTGTAAGATGATCATAACTAATACTCTCAACCTGTATATTTGCAGGTTTAGCATAGGTCCGTAAAACGGCTTGTCGATTCGGTGACACAAGTTGGGGAATAAGAAACCGATTGCGCTTAGTAACACGGCTTGCCAATAACGCAGCCTCTCCTAACGCACTTGCCCAGTCATACATTGATGCATTCACAATAGGGAGATCCACAAGCTCAGCCATAAGGCTCTGATACTCAAATAACGCCTGTAACATGCCTTGACTAATTTCCGCTTGATAAGGGGTGTAAGCCGTTAGAAACTCTGTACGATTCACTACGGCTTTAACTACCTCTGGAATGAGGTGTGGCCAAACCCCGCCTCCCAAGAAACTAATGCCTTGTTCTGGATTCCAGTTCTGGGAAAGGGCCTTAGCGGTCTTGACGTTGACTTCACTTTCAGATAGCTCTTCAGGAATTTTCAGCCGTCCTTTCAACTGGAACTTCGCTGGGATATCTTCGAATAACTCGTGAATCTGCTTTATTCCAACGACTTTAAGCATTTCAGCCTCATGTTCACCAACGGATGGTAGAAACGAGTGACGAAAGTTGGACACTGACTCAACCTCACCACTGTTCGTAATCCCGAATCAGAAATAGCTTTCTCCGCAACTATGGTAATCATCTACTCAAGATTGAGTAGCTACTCTTATATATCTGGACATTTCAATGCGCCCTCTCCAAGGAGGTATCACGGTGGCAATTGATACAAAACCGAAATTGTACAGTACAAAGATTCTCGTTTATGTTGCTATCATGGCTGCCTTAGGTACCGCGGTCTCAATTTTAACAATAAATACTGTTCAATTAGGTGCCACTCAAATCTCACTGGATTTGAGCCATCTAGGAACTTTTATGGTCGCAATTCCAGGTGGAGCTATTCTTGCAGCAATAACTGGGGCGATCGTAGGCATCTACCCTGGAATTGCTTTTGGTTACATATGGGGTCAGTTAGGAATCGTTGGGCTCATCGGCCTACCTGTGGGAAAAGCTATGACCGGCTTCACAAGCGGAGTTACTCAAAAGACTCTGAAACGTCCCTTTCTGTCTGTGATTCTTGGGTATGTACCGGAGTGTATCTTTACAATTTGGCTCTTCATCTTCGTCGTTCCCTTCTTGACTCCTATACCTCCAGAATTCGTTCTAATTATCGCAATGGGGATAGTTGGGAAAGCCTGGATTGAGATTCTCTTCATGGCTTTTCTTATGGAGACGATCTTTTTGTCGCGAGGAATAGTCAGACTGCTAAAGACAATATTTACTGCGTGGGATTATACTCCGCTTACCGATATGTAGGGTTGATTCACTAGTAACTCGAACCAGAAACGGCGTAAGCTTTTTATGTCAGTGCAAGGATTGCCGGAGCAGTTCATCCTACTGGAAAAACCAATAATTACTCAGGAGGAACAATATCATGGCACAAATGCAAGGCGTGCCGGTCTTAATACTTAAAGAAGGAACTGAACGCGCCCGAGGTCGTGATGCTCGTGAAAACAACATCATGGCTGTGCGAGCACTAGCTGATGCAGTTCGCACCTCTTTGGGTCCGCGTGGTCAAGATAAAATGC
>JABXGX010000133.1 GCA_016550405.1 archaeon
TCACATCGAGCCCCCCGCGACGGATGAAAGGTGTTTGGACATAATTGATATCATTAGACACAACGCGCCACATGGTGCCGTTTCCGGCTCCTCCTGGTTCATCAAGAAACAGCCAACCGGGAAGACCAGGGTTGGTGCTATTATCTTTGAATCGAGAAAATGGAACCGGATTTGATCCGTTCAATAGAGTCTGTGCCTCCCAATAGCTGGGTAATGAGAAGTTCATTGTGCGGCTATTGGCATCTGCATTAATGCCCGGGAATGAAAGGGAGGTAGTGATATTCCAATTCGTTATTGAACTCTGCGAGGAGGCAAGGAACTCAGTTGCTCCAATGAAGGTCCGTGAATACCTACTCACGTACGTGTAACTTAGAGTAACGGGCCATGTGGTGCTGATATTAAAAAGAACTGATTTGCTGCTGAGAGTGAAGCTTCTTTCCCACCAGCCAGCATTTGCAAGTCCATTCTGAACACTAGTTGCGTTGACTTGCATGCTGATTTGAGAAGGTGCGGGAGTTAAGGTCATGGGCACAATGGACACGTTGAGGAAGTAATCAATTCCTAGGTGTTCAGTCCAAGGCGTACTGCGCCAAGCATATCCGTTGTCACCTGTTTCTGAATCAGGACGCCATTTCCATTCTGGAAATGTCCCGGGCCATTGGGTTGCAACGGCAAAGAAGTAGTTGTTATACGTCTCAGACGTGTTTAGGAATACGCCTCCGACCCAAGTCACGTTTCGCCACCCGTCAAAGGAGGCACCAGGGTCTCCTAAATCAAGGAAGATGGCCGAAGAAAGCGCGACAGATTCGGGCTTTGGTTTTCCTGCATCATTAGTCGCGTTATAAATTTCAATCCACAAATCAGGGCCAAGACGTAGATTGCCAATACTTGCGTATAGTTTCACCATAATGCTGTACAAGTAGCAGGAATTCGTGACTTGGAAAGTCATCGCGCAAGGTAATTGATCCTGTGATTCCGTACCGCTCTCATTTGTTTCAATATCTAAAACGAGGGGACTCGCGATGATGTTCGTGAAGTTGACCATAATATAGGAATTCCAATCAGGGGGCATGTCAACTGTGAAATCGTTGGTGTCATTTGTGGGAGTGCTCACGGAGAGTGTTTTGTTATATGTGGCTAAAATATTGGCTGTACTACCTGTTCCGCCATAGGTTCCCACCGGATAACTAGCATACGGTGGTGGAGGTGAAGTCTCAGATATCTTACTCTTTACAGTAGGCGCAAAAGGAGTTTGCTGAGATGGTAAATTGACTAGAATAGGAATGACGAGGACGACGATGAGGGTGACTATTGTCCATGGACGTCGTGCCACCGTATTTTCACCAACTAGTGTCTTTTCTAACCCACTTCTTCAACTACGACCGGTGCCAGAGGACTTTTAGTTCTTTCTTTAGAAACTCGCTTTGCCAAAAGCATCTGCGATTTTCTCATAGCAAAGTAACAGGGATTTAGTCGGTGCTATTCGAGAGTCACAGCTAAATAGTATTTGCAGGGTACCAATTCACAGTCAGAAGGGATGCCTTGTGATCACATTTGAAGACTTCAAAAAACTCGATTTCCGTGTTGCAACTGTAACTAAATCTGAAAAGGTCCCCGGTACCAAGAATCTACTTAAGCTTCAAATCGATCTGGGTAAACTGGGAACACGCCAAATCGTGACAGGATTAGCCCAATATTACTCAGCAGAATCCCTGGTCAACCAGCAGCTTATCGTCTTGGTAAATCTCAAACCTGCGGTGTTCCGAGGCGAAAAATCTGAGGGGATGCTGCTAGCTGCTGAAGTCGGGAAACAAGGAGATCCTGAATACCAGGTCGTGCTGGTCAAACCTGAGAAGGATTTACCACCGGGCACACCTGTCCATTAGCTCTTATATGGGATTAAACGAACATCCCACCAGCACCACGATCATTTTCCCGTTCTTGTTGCCGTTCAATAAGTTGTTTGATTTCTTTCTCAATGGCTTCAGCATCGGCCATGAGCTCTTCGATGTCAATATTCATGTCATAGAGCTGATTAAACACATCAATGGCAATACTTGCAGCTCGTGGATCTGGGCGCCCGCGTTCAGCGTACGGGAGAATTGCTACGGCTGGGAAGTTGTGAATCTGGAAATTCGCTAGCATAAGAGCTAGTGGTCCGTATATTCCACGACCTTCCTCAAGGACAGGTAATTCATGTTTCTTAGCGATGCTATTATAAGCTGAGGTGTAGGCGCTTCGATATCGGTCATCACCTTCAGCGAATTGCATATCCAAGCCACCAAGTAAGATGGCTTCTTTGAACTCCTTATCCACACACCAATTCGCCACAGTCTCGGTAAAGGGTGACCATTCGGCACGATGGGGTTGTAGACGCGCGAAGAGAAGAATGAACCGGTCATCATATTCATATAATTCGATGGGCATCAGAAGCCGGTTACCACCGATGAAGACGTGGGGAGGAACTAACGGGCTCATTATCGACCCGATTGGACGTGCGCTATCCTGTCCTGCTAAATGGCGGAGGACAATGTATCCTGTTTCTCCCAAGGCACTGTGAAATCCAGAAACTAAGATTTTATTTTTTAATTTCACATCGGGGTCATGTAAAATGATTTGAATTTCTTCTGAATATTCCATTCGGAACACCATATTCGTGTAATGGATGTAGCAGCAAGATTGCAGGTTTTAAACTTTCTTTCCTGATTAGAACACACTATTTTGTGTTCTATGTCTTTGCTTCGAAATACATTTATGTTCAGGTTCAAATGGCGTGAATATAACTCCCGCCAAGAAACCCACGTCTAGGCGCAGGGGACTCGTAACAGTTTGACTGAACTCCATTTTCTAGGTGGCTGCAAAACCATAGGCAGTTCTGCATACTTGGTTAAGTAAGCTCGCTCATCAGTGCTCTGTGACTTTGGAGCTTCTTTTAATGGCAATCCCTCCTTTCCCCAACTAACTCGTCCCCAAAACTTGATGGTCGCCCTAAGCCATGCGCATTTGGACCACAGCGGGGGGCTTCCCCTGCTTTTTGCCAGCGGATCCGTCCCTGTATACATGACGGCTATCACCCGCGATTTAATCCGGATTCTCCTTAAGGATATGATTCGACTTAGCAACTATTTCTTGCCTTTTGAAAAAGAAGAACTGGATCGA
>JABXGX010000134.1 GCA_016550405.1 archaeon
GATGCTTTGCATACTGTGCATAATCGATGTAGACTTTATCATCCATGTAATCTTGCACCATGGGTTTCCGTTTTCGTTTCTCAGTGATGGATTTCATAACCTCGACGTGAAAGGCATCGCTTCCTGCGCCTGAACCATAAGAAACAACTAAGATTTTTTGTCCAGGCTTAGCAATATCCAGCGTGGCTGCTAACCCAAGGGGAGAGCTCCCAGCATAGGTGTTTCCAACATAATCAACGACAAGCGAAGGTTTGATTTTGTCAACATTAAAGCCAAGGGTTTTCGCCACCCGTCGAGGGAATTTCCCATTTGGCGAATGAAAGACTCCCCAGTCGTAATCATCAGCTTTAGTATTCATCTTCTTAAACAGTCCGAGAGCGGCTTGTTCAACGTGACGGAAGTATGCGGGTTTACCGGTAAAGCGTGAGCCGTGTTCAGGGAAATCGGTACCTTCGCGTCTCCAAAAGTCAGGCGTGTCACTCGTATAAGAAAAGGTTCCCCCAAAGCTGGCTAACATATCATCATCACTGCCGATGAGAAACGCTGCACCTCCCGCTGCAGCCGCATATTCAAGCGCGTCACCAGGCTTAGCTTGAGCAGTATCTGATCCAATAGCCAACCCAACATCAACTTCATGGGATTTAACTAAACCAATACACACCTGCATAGCTGCCGTACCGGCTTTACATGCAAAGGAAAAATCTGCACACTGCAAGCTATTCGGAGCATTAATGGCTTCAGCAACCACGGTCCCCGTTGGCTTGGTTGCATAAACATGCGATTCCGACCCCACATAAATTGCACCAATCCGCGTTGCATCAATCTGAGCGCATTTCAGTGCGTTTCGTGCTGCTTCAACAGAGATCGTTGTGGTATCTTCATCGAGTCCAGGGACACTCTTTTCTTCAAGACTTAACCCTTGGCTAATCGCAATGCCATCTTTGCCCCAGACCCGGGCGATTTCTTCAACACGGATTCGGTATTTGGGAATGTAACCACCATAACCTAAAATTCCAACTTCTGGCATGACTACTAAGTGCCTCCTGTTATGTGTGAGGTCGAAGTGATACCGCTCCGGCAATGTCGAAGCTTTTCAATGTTTTGCTTCCCAATTTACGAGTATCTATAATATCCTTGGACCCACACCGCATGATTATTTCTAATGGAACCTCCGACTAATTCTGGTTGGTTTCTGTATAGGGGGTAATTGATGGAAACGGTTTCGATTGATATAATTAAGAAAAGGCGGCTTTGACTTTCCGTCCGATTTCTTGTCCATATTCATAGCAACGCTTTAAATCTTCCTCGTTAGGACGAAACTGCACATTTAAGGGATCCAGAACCTCTTCAAATTTGAATTCTTTCAATTGCTCCGTGAGTACTTTTGTGGCTCCTCCACCCCAACCATATGAACCAAATGCGGCACCAATTTTGTTTGTAGGATGCAAATGCTTTAGATATGGCATGAATGCAGCAGTGGGATAATAGGGGTCGATATTGTAGGTCATAGCACCAACCGCAACAGCCTTCGCCTCCATTGCTGCGCCTTGCACGCGGCTGAGTTGTTCATCTTCGAGATTATAGATTTCTGCAGGAACGCCAACACTGGCTATACCTTCACGAATAGCATACGCCATTTGTTTCGTACTCTTCCAAATTGTAGAATACACCACTATAGCCCGTTCTTGTTCAGGGTTTGATGACCACCGATAATAAATGTCAGTAATTTCTTGGATATTCTTCCGCCAAATGGGACCATGGGAAGGACAGATGATCTTAATAGGTACCCCTTCAA
>JABXGX010000135.1 GCA_016550405.1 archaeon
CCCGTAATTTTTCTCCCTAGTAATATCTTCTTTATGACAGAGGGAGAAATCACGGGGCATTTCAGTGGAGGATTTAGGCAATTTCTGGATTTGGGGATGACAGTTTTAATTGGTGGAGATATGTGTGCAGATTCACAACGAGGGTTTAGCGTTTGTTCTGGTGACAAAGTGGTGCAGCTTCTCTCCCGCTTACTTAGCCCAAAGGATGTAATTTTTGGCACGGATGTAGCGGGCATCTTTACTTCCGATCCCAAACTCGATGACAAAGCTGAACTAATCCCACATATCTCGCTAGCGAAGATTGACAAATATGAGAAAATAGCTAACCAAGCTGCGACCCCCGATATTACAAAAGGCATGCGCGGGAAGTTAGATGAAATCAAACGATTTGAGCCGATTCTAAAAGCAGGAGCAGAAGTTGTGATTTTAGGGTTGAAGAAACCGGGGATATTACGGCGGTATATGGAAGGCGAAAAAGATGTTCCATGTACACGAATAACATTGTAACAAGTCCTTTTTTATTAATTTTCAAAGGATTATGGCCTCAACTAAAATCATACCCAAGAATCTGGAGTTAAATAAGGGCATTAATTCACCATGATTCAACTGAATGGACTGACCAATCTCAATTTTGTAATTCATGATGGATAACGTTGTGGAAGGATTTCTCTTATTTCACGTAATTAGCTCTTTTAGCCTTCTTTTTCGCTGAACATGTGTACTTGCTGAAGCTAATGACAGTAACTAATTCTTTTTACGGTACAAATACATACAGTTAGGAAAATTCGTAACGTTCTAGTTAAAAAGGATGGATTGGGTTGCCAGTTAACATCATTACTTTCTTCGATTCCGGCTCAATGAAACGACGCGTCTCTGGAATCATGGATAAATTAGGGGAAACCAAGGCCAAAGTCTTCACACCTGAGAACTATGTTAGTGAGTGAATGAAACGAGACAAGACAATTCGAGATCAGCACAACTATCTTTTCGTAGGATCAGGTGGGACTGAAGACACCATTGCCACGTTCATCAAAAAGGTCAAAATACCTGCCCCGATACTCCTCCTTACGCATGAGGGCGATAATTCACTGCCTGCAGCAATGGAGGTCCGTAAATATCTTGACCAGGAAGGAATCCCGGCTACGATAATTCATGATACCCTAGAGCAGTTGATTACTCGTATTTCTGATTGGTGCCAATACGATGGAATTTTGGAACAGCTGGCCAACAGTCGGATTGGTATTATTGGTAATCCCTCATCTTGGCTTATTGCCTCAGAAATAGACCAACACGCCGTGTCGAAAAAGTGGGGTATTGAGTTCAAACAATATTCTATGAACACCCTAACTGAACGAACAAAGGATGATTTATGGATTGAATTTTCACCAACCTTGGAGTCATTTCTAAAAGATGCTTCAAATATCGATTGCCCCAACGAGGATATACAAAAGGCAGCGATAGTAGCACAATCATTAGCAGCCCTTGTGAAGAATCATGACTTGAACGCCGTCACTGTTGAATGTTTTAAGCTCTTAGAAGAAACTGAAATTACTGGATGTTTTGCGGTCTCTCATATAAATACCTTAGAAAACATTATCGCTGCCTGTGAAGGCGATTTGCCTGCAACGTTTACGATGCTCTTAGGGAAGTATCTGACCAACCAACCCTCTTTCATGGCAAATGTTGTTGATGTGAACACAGACAATAACTCAGTCGTATTTGCCCATTGCACTGTACCGACCAATATCGTCGAATCCTATGAGATTACCTCACATTTTGAAAGCAACAAAAGTGTCGCAATTCGTGGCAAGTTCCCCTTCCGCGATATCACAGTATTCAAAATGTTTGGTAAAGACTTAACCGACTATTGGGTTTCTGAAGGAGTCATTACTAAGAACCTCTCTGACGAACATCGGTGTCGAACACAGATTCGAACAACTCTTACTGAATCCGTGAGTTATTTTCTGGACAATTCATTGGCAAATCATCATATCATTATTCCCGGTAAGCATAAACGTAGGATCCTTGATTTCTTTAATTTCATAAAGCGCGAGTAGGTCTACAATCTTTCTAATCGGTTTCGATGAGATTGGTGGTGGCTATCCATCCAATTGAAAATAATGTTATGATGAATACCTGTATCATAAAAGTGTGAACGAAATTCATCCAACATAGAATCTGAAAAACAAGTTCAGCAACATTAGCGAGAAACAATCTAATCATAACGATGATGGCAAGGATTGCGACAAATCGTCTTTCCAAGGGTTTGAAATTTGCCCAGATTAAGAGTAGGATCCAACCTAGCATTAAAGGTGCGTCAATGAATACAATGTCATTGCCAAGCATGTGAATGAAAATTAGGTTTCACCAAAATGAGCCGTCAACGGTAATGTACTAGCCACTTCGTAGCCGTCCATGATATGTTTAATATGGACTTGCCTACCAAGGAATATTGTCGAAGGTAAGGTCTGTTACGGATTCATTTCATAGAGATCCTTATGTTGGAACACTGCTTCCCAAACGCGCTGATATCGGTTGTGATTGGTAAAAGGTCTTTGAATCATTTGTGTGCAGTACTCTGCCTGTTTTTCGGTCGTACTGGATTTCCCAAGCAATTGAAGTGCATATTTTGAGAAATCCCGAACCATGAAGTCAAATATCTGATCAACGGTGTCAGGGTCGATTTCATAAATCTGGGCGTTTTCTAGGACTAGTTGACTATAAACAATCAGAGCGAATAGTTCTGTGATAGCCATGCTGAAATCAGTGTCTTTTTGTTGGTCTGCGTTAGGTGTTGCGTTAGCAAGTAACTCTTTGAAAACGCCGATTTGCTTATGGAAAATGTTAACATTTGGAAGATCTACTTGATAGAAAATTTGGTTGTAATCATGGAATTGGATTTTACCTAATCCTCGTGTTGACCCTTGATTGAAGAGAAACCCGTCATGTCCAGGTTGGTCTTGACGTGAAACGGTGGCATATTCTTTGGGGTTGAAAAAGAAGTTGAAAATGAATTTTCCTACCAAAGCGAGGTTGACATGGACAGTGCCTTCGAGTTTGGGAAGAGCTCTAATGTCTCGAGCAGCCATTTCGAAGTAAGTATCCTTTTCAAAGCCTTTCGCAGCAATAACATCCCAGAGAAGGTTAATGACTTCTTCTCCTTGAAGGGTGACTTTCATTTTAACCATTGTATTGTACAGTAGATACCGCCGATCTTCGGGAGAGGCAACCCGCATATAATCAACGGCTCGAAGCGCAAAGAGTTTCATCGCATGGAGTCGTGTATAGGCGTCCACAAACATCTGTTTGACATGGGGAAAATCAGTTACAAGCATTTCGTAGAGTCGACGGTTACCTGCATGATTGATGGCTTCATAGAAAGCATGTGTACAGATACCTATTGAAGCAACACCAAGATTGTATTTTCCAACATTAACCGTATTAAGTGCGGAATCCCAGGCATCTTGAGCCTGTGACAGAATCTGATCTTTAGTAATTTTGTAATTGTGGAGACTAAATTCAGCGACGAAGTTTTGGCTGTTGCAAACATTTTTCACGAGATCATAATTTTGTTTGCGATAGTCGGCGACAAAGAAGACGTATTCACCGGTGTCTGCCATTTTGCCAAAAGTTGACACCATTGGGGCAGTATTGGCGTTCCCGATGTAGTATTTGGCACCATTTGCGAGATAGCTGCCGTCGGGTTGAGGAGTGAGGGTCATTTCAGTTGAATAGATATCAGCTCCATGAACTTTTTCTGATAATCCGAAGGCAAACACGGCCCCATCGTTGAGATGTTTTGCGGCCTGTTTCTTGAGAGCTTCATTGTTACTCATCCAGATTGGACCTAACCCAAGAATGCTGACCTGCCAAGTATACCAGTAAGCAAGTCCGTAGAATGCTAAGATTTCATTGAAGGCATAGTTTCGCCACATATCCCACCGCGTTTCCTTCCCGCCATATTGAGATGGTGTTAAAAGTGTGGAGAAGAGATGGTTTTTCTTCTGGAATGCAATGAAATCCTCATAAAAGGTCCGATTGTGGTCATCTTCTTTGATTTTTTGTTTCCCTTTGGATTCAAAGAACTCAATAGTTTGTAGCATGATTTCTTTTGAACGTTTATCAGGGAAGTAATGAGTGTATTTTTTGGGATTCAGCAGGAGCATTACGCTAACATCCTTGGGGAGGCTGATTTGGTTGTGCTATTTATACTAGCTGACCATATCATATACATTCTTCAGGTTCAAATGTCAAGGCTGAGAGATGTATAATGAACCAAATCGTCTGGACACCAAACGAGAAATATCGAAAAGAAAGCAATATTCATCGATTCATGAAGAAACACAATATTCACTCGTATGATGAACTCATTAAGCGAAGTACAGAGGATATCGGTTGGTTTTGGGAGGCAGCATTAACGGATCTTGGAGTGGAGTGGTATAAGCCGTACTCGAAAGTCTTTGATGATTCAAAAGGAATTGAGTGGACGAAATGGTTCATCTATGGCCAACTCAATATAGTCCATAATATTTTAGATCGACATTGTCAAGAAAAACAGTCTGATACCCGTGCCCTAATTTGGGTGAGTGAAACGGGCGAAGAACGCATATTGACCTATCAAGAATTGAATGCTAGCGTGTGTAAGCTTGCCAATGCGTTACGAAGCCAAGGATTCGGGAAGGGTGATCCTATGGGGATTCTCATGCCCATGATACCCGAAGCCATTGTGTCAATGTTGGCGATTTTCAAGATAGGAGCTATTGCGGTTCCGATTTTTTCTGGGTTTGGCTTTGATGCAATTCGGATGCGGCTTCAGGATGTCGGAGCTAAGGTATTATTTACCGCAGATGCTTCGACTCGTCGCGGACGTATCATTCCCATCAAAGAGACGGCAGATAAAAGCGTGAAGAATTTATCCAGCATCGAGAACCTCATCATTGTTAAACGAATGGATATCGATATTCCTTGGACTCAGAAGAGAGATCTTCTTTGGTCGGACTTTATTGAGAATCACAGTAATGTGAGTCCGACAGAGCCGATGGATGCTGAAGATATTGCGATGGTTCTTTATAGCTCGGGTACAACCGGAAAGCCTAAGGGAACTGTTCATACTCATGCTGGAACTTTAGCTCAGGCAGCCAAAGAAGTTGCGTATTATATTGATGTTAAAACTGATGATCTCTTATTTTGGGTGACTGATTTAGGTTGGATGATGGGACCTTGGCAACTCATAGGAGCGCAACACCAAGGAGCGACACATCTAATCTATGAGGGAGCAGTTGATTATCCTGCACCAAACCAACTCTGGTCGATTATTGAAAAACAGCAGGTATCCATCTTTGGACTTTCACCCACAGCTATTCGTCATCTGATGCGTCTAGGGGATGAATGGACAGAACACCATGATTTGTCTTCATTACGAATTTTAGGGTCGACGGGTGAACCATGGGATGACACCAGCTGGATGTGGTTTTTCGAAAAGGTTGGACATCGAAGGATACCGATAATCAACATTTCCGGCGGTACAGAGATATTTGGATGTTTTTTAAGCCCCCTGCCGATTACAAGTTTGAAACCTCGAACACTGCGTGGTCCTGGTCTTGGTATGGCAATTGATGTCATTGATGATCAAGGTCAGAGTGTTCGTGGAAAAATAGGAACTCTAATCTGTCGAAAACCTGCCCCCTCGATGACGCGGGGATTTTGGAATGATGCGGATCGATATATCGAAACCTATTGGTCAGCGTTTCCTAAAATGTGGTGGCATGGAGACCTTGCTTTGGTTGACAACGATGGGTTTTGGTTTCTACTTGGAAGAGCAGATGATGTTATAAAAGTAGCTGGAAAACGAGTTGGCCCTGCTGAAGTTGAAGCCACCCTAATTAGCCACCCACGAGTTTCCGAGGTTGCTTCAATTGGTGTTCCTCATCCCATCAAGGGAACAGCCATTGTATTGCATGTAGTGTTAAAAAGAAATACAGTCGTCAGTGAAGAGCTACGAAGTGAGCTTAAAGCTTACATTGGCACTATGATGGGTAAACCGTTCATACCGCATGATATTCGGTTTGTGTCTGATCTCCCAAAAACCCGTTCAGGCAAGATTGTACGCCGAATGATTAAGGACATCTACTTAGGTAAAAGTCCAGGAGATTTAGCGTCAGTGGAAAATCCTCAAGCATTGAAGGCGATTCGTAATTCGAAGTAATCCTAACAATTTTAGCTTAAATGGATATTTAGATTTGAAAGTTGATTATTATGACGATTTCAACTAACGCTTTTCTTAGAGCGATGGATGACATCATTCCAGTTCTCGAGAATAGCGATTTGAGGTTTAATGTCACCGAGGTCCTGAGCGAAACACGATATGAGTTTTTGCGGTTCCGCATTCACTTTCTGGATTCGGGAGCACGCTTCTTAGATCAGCAGAAAGGACCTTTAAAGACGATTGGGGGAAGGCCCGGGATACTTATGATGTGCCTGCACCACAAGTCGCAAATCGATTAGATGAAATCAGAGTTACAATACTAAAGGGGTTTCTTGAAATTCGCAATTTCGAAGCAAATTTCGATGAAAATAGAATGTCAATTGAGGAGTACATTTTCAAGCCGAGAGATAAAATTAAATTTATTATAAACCTAGCTTCCATTTCGAAATAGAATTCTATTTTTCGTGGTGTTGATCAAATGAATCGTGCATATTGGTACGGGCTCATTCTTTTCATTATTGCCTTCTTTTTACAGTTTATTCCATATCTGCTTCCTGCGTTACTAACTGGAGTTGGATTAGATATTTGGGCAGGTGATTTCTTCATTTTTGGTATTTATGCTGGGTTGTCCGCCTTTGGTGACCAAATTCTGAATAATCTGCTAATGCCTGTGTTGATAATTATAGGTGGACTTTTGGGCGCCCTTTTGTTAGTTCCTTTGTACCTTGGTGTTCATCGCTTAATCTACAAGCGATCCCGGAATTATGCTTTTATCAATCATGAAGTTCAGCCAAGTTTGGGTAGGTGGCTTCGCAGGGGGATACTTCCCACACTCTTTGCTGTCTATGTCAGTATAACCCTAGCAAACATCATGGTCGATACGTTGGGTTTAGATTTTCTTACATCAGTCTTTGCTAGCTCTATTGATCCGTTCGTAGAGGATGTGATTACACTCAAGATCATGTTGTGGGGTTTTACTGGCTTAATTGCAGTTTTTATCTGCTGTGCCCTCGTAGTTCCAACTTGGTTTCTAGATGATGCGGGGTTACTAACCTCAAATGTAAGAATCGAGAATCCCCTAGAAGCAGATCCTAATCAGCTTCCTAATATTTCAGGAGTCGGTTCTTGGTTGGCTCGATTACTCAAAGGCTATGCGGGAATAGCTGTGATCCTTCTCTATATCACAATGCTTACTGAGTCCATAATATTAAGCTGGCAGTATTTTCTGTTGTTCGGCTTCGCTGAGTTGCCATACTTAATTGTGAATTTGCTCATGTTTCCCCTATACCCTGTTATCATTCTCTTTCTTTGTCTTCCACTCTTAATGATCTTAGATTATGGTGTTCAATTGCGTAAGAGGTTTGTTCTTCGAATTGGAGAATGGATGGGAATCGAAAAACAGATTGATGCTGAGAGTTGATAAAGCAAAACGGCTTTTATGCAATGAATCAATTGAATAATTGACCGTATTCAGCTAGGTGAACTTGGAAGTGCTATCTGACCGCGTCCAACAACTTCGTGAACATAGTATCAGAACCAAGCCTTCCATATCATCCGAACGAGCTGAGCTACTCACTGACTTTTATCAAAACCACATTCCTAGAAATTCTCCTTTTCCCGTGGTCAGGGCTCTCGCCTTCAAGTATATCCTCGAACATAAATCGCTGTATATTGGAAACGGAGAGCTCATCGTTGGAGAACGGGGACCTGAACCAAAAGCTACACCAACCTACCCAGAACTTTGTTGCCATTCACTCAAAGATCTTGAAGTGTTGAATCAACGGGATAGGGCATCCTTTTCTGTTCATGCAAGTGTGAAGCAAGTATACAAAGAGAGAATTATACCCTTTTGGGAAGGTCGAACGATCCGGGAAAAGGTGTTCTCAGTAGTTTCATCTGAATGGCAATCAGCCTACAAAGCAGGGGTATTCACAGAGTTCATGGATCAACGAGCACCGGGTCATGCCATCTTGGATGACAAAATCTATCACCGAGGACTCCGTGAATTCAAACAAGACATTGAAGAATCCATTTCACGGCTTGATTTTAATAAGGATTTCGAAGCTCTATCGAAGAAAAACGAACTTCAGGGTATGGCTATCACCATTGATGCCATAATTCGCTTTGCCAAGCGCTATTCTGATTATGCTAGAAATCTTGCTCAAAAAGAGAAAGATCCTCAGCGGAAAAAAGAACTCGAAAAAATCGCTGAAGTCTGTGCTCGCGTGCCTGCTCATGCACCACGTGATTTTTGGGAAGCTTTGCAATCATATTGGTTCATTCATCTTGGAGTGATTACTGAACTCAATGTATGGGATTCATTTAATCCAGGTCGCCTTGATCAGCATCTTCACCCTTTCTATGAGACGGGTTTAGCTGATGGTTCGCTTTCAGAGGAGTTTGCCCGGGAGTTGCTTCAATGTTTTTGGGTGAAATTTAATAATCAACCAGCACCACCCAAGGTGGATATTCACGTTGAACAAAGTGGCACCTACCAAGATTTTGCCTTGATTAACGTGGGAGGAGTAACCGAAGCTGGAGAAGATGCAGTTAATGCGCTCTCTTACCTGATTCTTGATGTCTGTGAAGAAATGCGCTTAATCATGCCAAGTCTCTGTATCCAACTGAGTCACAAGAATCCTGATGCCTTTCTTCAGCGAGCCCTGAAAGTTGTGAAAGCAGGATTCGGACAACCATCGATCTTTAACACAGACATTATCATCGAGGAGTTTCTTCGAGCTGGGAAATCATTAGAAGATGCACGGAATGGCGGACCCAGTGGATGTGTCACAATCAGTGCTTTTGGGAAAGAAAGTTGTATCCTGACAGGGTATTGTAATTGGCCAAAGATTTTCGAACTCGCCTTGAATAACGGAATTGACCCCAAGACAGGAAACCAGATTGGACTTCAAACGGGTAATCCCCATGACTTTGAAACTTTCGAAGACCTTGTTGTTGCATATCAAACGCAATTGAAGTTCTTCATTAATTTAAAAATTGAAGGGAATAATGCCATAGAAAGATTGTATGCCACTGAGATGCCTGCACCCTTTCTGTCGCTGCTATTTGATGATTGTATTTTGAAAGGAAAAGATTACCATGATGGTGGTCCTCGTTACAATTCTACGTATATTCAAGGTGTGGGTCTGGGTACATTGACCGATTCCCTAGCGGCTGTGAAGTTTCACGTTTTTGACCACGAAACCATTTCTTTACCTGATTTGGTTGAAGCCCTGAACAAAAATTTTGCTAGCGAAGAAGTACTCCGTCAGCGGTTATTAACCGAAGCACCAAAGTTCGGTAACGATATGGAGTATGCAGATAGCCTTGCCCGAGTGGCGTTCGACTCCTATTTTTCGCTTCTTGATAATCACCCGAATACAAAGGGTGGTGAATATCGGGTGAATTTACTTCCCACAACTGTTCACATCTACTTTGGTCAAGTGACAGGAGCTTTACCCAATGGGCGAAGGGCTGGATATCCTCTTTCTGATGGAATCTCTCCCAGTCATGGGGCTGATACGTGTGGTCCTACTGCAGTGATCCATTCGGTGTCAAAAATCGATCATGTAAAAACCGGTGGTACACTACTGAATCAAAAGCTTTCACCAAGTCTGTTGAAAGATGAATCTGGTCTTGCCAAGCTTGCAGCATTAGTGAAAACCTACTTCAAGCTAGGCGGCCATCATATTCAGTTTAACGTAATTGACAGAGGCACCCTTATAGAAGCTCAAAAACAACCAGAACTACATCGTGACTTAATTGTTCGAGTAGCGGGATACAGCGATTATTTCGTGGATATCGGAAAAGCGCTGCAAGATGAAATCATTTCTCGAACTACCCAGGAATCATTTGGTTCAAAGAGAGGGATTTCTTGATAAAAGAAGGATATAGGGGCTATCTTCAAGGTAAGCAGCACTTTTAGAGGAGAAGAAGGTCAGGAACTCATGAGCAGTTCCTGACGATGAACTGTACTGGGAAGGAATGATAGGAGTTGTAAACAACGAATTCCATTTTGTAAATTGTACCGTCCTACTCCGTGTTTATCTAATCTCTTCTTCTCCTAGCATTCGGGTCGTGCGAGTGCTTTGGTTCCTGTCACTAGGGTTATGCCTCCGATACTAAATAATGCGACAAGACCGATGAGGGCGAATGCAAAGGGTAAGCCAGTTCTTCCAACTGTTGTAATTATGAGGTCCCAGAAGGGTAACCCGAGGATATCACTAAACATAGAGATTAGTAAGGGGGCAATAAGGATCATCTGGACGCCCATCATTGTGATAATGACATTCATCTGGTGTTCGGGTGACTTGGTATTTTCATAGTGCGGATTCCATGCAGTGACGCCAGTAGCAAAGATGATTGAGCCACAAAGTATAGAATAGGCGTACACGAGCAGGAAGAGAAGCAGTTCAATACCTGCTGCTGCGATGATGGTTAGAACTACTGCAGGGATAATGCAGAGGGGAATGGCGATGATGAAGGCTGTTACGAGACGTGCCTTGACAAAGCGTGATGTTCCGAATGGGGTGGTTTGGATAATCCATAGCTGGTCCTTGCTTTCCATAAAGGATGTACCGCTAAAGGTGTAGGTGCCAATAACGGCTAATCCAATTCCTCCGACCATTAAAAGCCCCATCATATCAAAGCCACCTGTTTCTCCGAGACTTGTCATTAAATGAGCCATCACAATAGGGAGAATGACCGCTAGAATAAGTCCATACGCAATTTTGGATAAGTTTGAAGCCTTGCGAAAGAAGTCTTTCATACAGGTAACAACCAGTGCGCCAAAAGAACCAGGCGCTAGTTTTCGAATACCTCGATAGAATGCATTGTTGCCTTTCACAGTTGTAATTTGTTCTGTCCGTAAACCTATGTTGTATGTGAATATTCGGTCAGCAGTGAGTAATCCAAGACCTAAACAAGCTAGCCCGAAGACTACGAATAGTATTGTACTGACTATGAGATCGAATTGAAGAACCTGTTGAATGAGAAGGATTTGTTCTGGTGAGAAGTGGATAGGGCTGAAGAGAATTGTGAGCCAACTGATAATATCTGCTGGCCAGGTGAATGGAAATAGGAGGAAGATGTTCATGCCTAGCAGGAGGCTCATTTGTTGGCTGTAGAACATGATTCCGTAAATGGGAATGATGGACACTATCGCAAAGAGGATGGCAAGGCCATTCGCAATATCCTTTCCTCTTGCCGACTCACCTAGCTTTGCTTGAATCGCGGCTGTGATTAGGTTGGAAAGCCAGATGGTAGCCAGAATCATTGCGATGAGAACGAGATAGATGAGAAGTTGACCTACTAAAACCACTTCAAAGGCTAGGAACAAGACCGCTAGAAATGGTGGTGCAATATACAGGACGAGGAGTGTATAGAGGGGAACCGTCCCAAGGAAAGATCCAGTAAGGATGTCTCTGGTTTTGACGTTGTGCGAAAGGAAGATTTCCCACTGACCAATTCTAAGTTCTTGCAGAGCTCGTGAAAGTGGGATGACTAAGAGGATAATCCAAATGAAAAACATCACTGAGCGCATCAGTCCGGGTAGAAAGCTACTGAATAAAAATTGGAGTAGTTCGACTGGTATCATCAATCCAACAAGGGTTCTTACGAGGCTAGGTGCAATTAGAATGGCCCAGATGAATCCGAATATGAATAAAATGCCTATATTTCTTGTTCGGTGGTCTCGGAGAGAGACTGTGCTGACGAGGTATTCGGCTTTGGCAATGCTGAACCACTTACGTGACATCGTTTCATCTCCATTTCAAGAGGGCGTCTCGGTCGACTTTACTGCCAACGATACAGAGGTAGGCTTCCTCTAGATTCTTTGCGTTTGTAGCGTTGATGATGTCTTCGAGTGTTCCTTGGATCACAAGGGCCCCCTCAATGATGATGCCAATGCGGTCGCATACAGCTTCTGCAAAGGAGGTTTGGTGTGTGCATATGAAAAAAGTAGTCGCGGTTTCATCAGCGAGAACCTGAATCAATTCCTTGACGACCATACTTGCGCTAGGATCCAATCGTGATGTGGGTTCATCGAGAAAAACAAGTTTCGGATTATGTAAGAGGGTTGATGCGATGAGGACCTTCTGTTTCATTCCCGAGGAATAGGATTCAATCAAATCATCTTGTCGCGATTCTAAGCCCAGCAATCCAAGGAGACTATCGATACGATGCATCAACTGTGAACCATTCTTACCATTCAATGCTCCGATGAACTCAAGGAATTCAACTGCCGAGAGTTTCGAGTACAACCCTGGAGTTTCAGGAAGTAATCCCGTAATTTCTTTGATTTCGTTTCGTTTCTGATCGAGAGGCAACCCGCAGACAGTGGCTGTGCCACTCGATTGTTTCATGAGACCCGAGAGAATTCGCACAGTCGTGGTTTTCCCTGCGCCATTCGGTCCCAAAAAACCGAAGCGGCTTCCTTGCTGCACTTCTAAATCAAGATTACGAATGGCGTGGACGGGTCCAAAGTGTTTGTTGAGTTTGTGTGTTTTGATGGTAACGCCGTTGTTCACGCGTTTCACCTCGGGGGAAGATTGTAAGTTCTAGCTTATTAACTTTGCCTTGCAAAGTACTTTACTAACACAAAGTATTTAAGTGTGGCAAAGTACTACTACACAGAGGCAAAGAACAATGACAGACCGTATAGACCTCAAAGCTTTGGAACGCAAAGCTTACACATCCTATCATCAAGACGGCATCTTCGACATCATTCTTGGTCTTGCAATCATAACCTTTGGACTAACATTACTTCCGATGCTAGAAGAAAGCATGGTCTACCTATGGGGAGGCATCTTCATTGTTTGGTTCATCAGCTATGGTGCGGCGAAGAAATCAATAACAGTACCACGAATGGGTTATGTCGAGTTTAGTCCAAGTCGACGCTATCGACTGGTATTTCTGTTCTCCATCCTAGTTATTGTGAACCTGGTCATTTTCGCCATTATGGAGTCGGGGTTCTCAGCTGAGGCTGTGGTCTTTTTGAACCAGTTTGGCCTGTTGGTCATTGCAACAGTGGGTGGAGGTTTATTTGCAATGTTTGGGTGGGGCACCAAAATCTATCGCCTCCTCGGTTATGGTGTTGTAACGTTTCTTGCTTTCTCGATGGCTCACGTGTTAGTGTTGCCTATCACCTATCCTATCATCGCACTAGGGATAGCTATATCCGGATTAGGTTTTGTTTTGCTATACCAGTTCCTGCGGAGATATCCCAAAGTAAGAGAGCGGGAAGAACTGCCTGATGAATGGGAAAATGAATTAGAGGGGGATCTAAAATGAGTAAGACCGCTGATTTGAAATCAATTGAAAGGCAGGTCTATCTTTCCTACCATCAGGACGGATTAATTGACATCTTCGTGGGGATTTTACTTATATTTCTGGGTGTAACAATTTGGTTTTTACCAACTTTCTGGTTCTTCCTTATCAGTGGGCTTTTTGCCTTCATGTCAGCATACTATGCGGCGAAGAGATCAATCACGGTACCACGAATGGGTTATGTGGAGTTCTCGTCAGCTCGACGACAACGGATCCAATACGTCTTCTTGGTGTTAGTTATCCTCCTCGTGTTTGGCAATATTTTAGGAATCATTGCAATGCTATATCCGCCGTTAGGAGTGCTGATTTTTGAGTCGACCTTTACTATTTTAATAGTTGGTGCGGTTGGTGGCATCATTTTTGCGATCATTGGCTTAGCTTCCAATATCCGACGGTTTTACGTTTATGGTGTTATCTTTCTTGGATCGGCTTTGTTCACGTTCTACTTCCCGTTAATCTTAGTCTTACCTTTACTTGCTGTTGGCGTAGTCATGACCATGTTCGGATTTGCATTGTTATACAGTTTCATTCGCAAGTATCCGAAAGAAGAACCTGGAGAGATGGAGGGTGCCTGAAAAGCCGGTTGATGCAAAGTTCCCAATCATTGATGACATTGACCGAGTGATTCATGAGCCTGCTAGACTGGTTATTATGTCTCATCTTTATGTCTTAGACCGTGCAGACTTCCTCTTTCTCAAGCAACAGACAGGAATGACGTGGGGGAATCTCTCGTCCCATATCACGAAACTCGAGAATGCGGGCTATGTGGAGGTCATCAAAAAATTCGTTGACCGAAAACCTTTCACACTAATTCAATTGACACAATCTGGGCGACAAGCCTTTGAGAAATATCAACAACAAATGCGGCATATGTTCGCAGGTATCAGTGACTAAAAGCGTGATGGATACATCGCTGACCGTGTTTCAATATGAAGTGTCACATTTGTTTGTTAAGTTTCTTTTTTGGGTGCAATAATGCCAGCGATTAGTACAAGGAGTCCTGGGATGAATCCAGCAGATCGTAGCCCTAAAATACCTGTAGCGATAAGTCCGGTTCGATGAGCGAGTGGGTTGCTTCGCCATAAGAGCCAGATGATGGCGAAAATGAAGTAATATATTGTCATCAAGAAAGGTATACGCCATTCATTTCCTGGAAAAGTGATAAGAGACGGGGGATCAAGAAGAGGATTAGGTACAGATAGCATATAATTATGATGAATTGGAGAATTGCACCAACTAGCACAAGTGTGCGTATTCTTCCTTCTTCAGCCAGTTACACGTTTCTCCAGCTTCTACATTATATTGCCTTCATGTCAAAATTGCTTCACTACGAGGTGTAACTTATTCATGGAGCTCTGGTAGACTGGCCAGTTGAAAACCCCAGGGAATCCAAGACCAAATTCTTTCGTGTCAGAAGTATTCGATGAATTTAATGACAGTATCAAGGATACTGATTACTCCCGCAAAAGCGATGTTACCAGTAAGGACAAAGGAAAGGATGAGGGTGCTCAGAGAAGCGAGAATTCGCCAGCTAATTCCATTGAGGACGGAGCGTGTTCGAGTTTCTTCAGGTTTTGGCATGGCAACCACATTGCAGTTCTGTAAGGCGATTAACTATCCAGTTTTCAGGTTTAAATCTGAGTGCTAAAGGTGCATCGAGACATTCAACG
>JABXGX010000020.1 GCA_016550405.1 archaeon
CCCGTTGTTTGCGGGCAAGAAGATTGAGATCAATTTTGGCGTCGACTTCGACGCTGGCAACGACATTTTCAATTTTGTATTTTGGTCTTTTTGGCAAAAGAGGGACCTCCAAGTCCGGTGGAGTGTGCTTTATAAGGTTTTTAAGGACGGTTCTAGAGTGGTTGATGCCCTTATAAACTTTTTATAGGATTCCGAAAGTCGCTTAGAGAAGAAAAAGAAGAAGTGTCCGGCTCACGTTGAGCCGGATTGGTTGAGGTTCTAAGTGTATGGACCAGGCGTAGTGTCGATGGCATCGCGCTGGGTTGACATGGCATCGATGTATTCTTTGTAGGCCTTGAGCATTTCAGGAGTGATGCTAGGTTTGATCTTACTCATAGCGGCTTCGAAATGTTTACTTTTGACATCTGTAAGTTGTTCCTCTTGACGGATGGCATTCATGCCTGCTTCACGAACGAGATTCGCGATGTCAGCTCCAGAATAACCTTCGGTAGCCTTGGCGATTTTTTCTAAGTTCACGTCTTTTGCGAGGGGCATGTTTCGGGTGTGAACCTTGAGAATTTCCACTCGTGCCTCGGTATCAGGTGGTGGCACCAAGATAATTCGGTCGAAGCGTCCAGGTCGAAGGAGTGCCTTATCGATGATTTCAGGGCGATTGGTCGCTGCGATAACAACGACGTTTTTCAATTCTTCCATCCCGTCCATTTCGGCAAGGAGTTGGTTTAAGACTGATTCGTAGACATGGCTGCCTTGCCATTGCCCGCGTGCAGGGGCAAGGCTGTCGAGTTCATCAAAGAAGATAATACTGGGAGCTACCTGTCGGGCTTTACGGAAGATTTTTCGAATGCCTTTCTCGGATTCGCCGACCCACTTGCTGAAAATCTCGGGGCCACGGATTGCGATGAAGTTGGCTTCACTTTCAGTGGCAACGGCTTTGGCAAGCAAGGTCTTCCCACCGCCAGGTGGTCCAACGAGGAGAATGCCTTTAGGTGGTTGCACACCAATTTTTTCAAATTTTGCTGGATACTTTAGAGGCCACTCAACAGCCTCCCGGAGTTCGGCTTCAACTTCCTTCAGCCCCCCTACATCATCCCATGAGACTTTGGGGATTTCGAGATAGACTTCGCGGAGCGCAGAAGGTTCTGCACGTCTTAGGGCGTCTGTAAAATCCTCAGCAGTGACTTCTAAATTCTCAAGCACATCTGGGGGTAGGGGTTGATCTTCTTCAAGATTAATTTGTGGAAGGAGACGGCGAAGAGTGTTCATCGCTGCTTCACGGGCAATAGCGGCAAGATCTGCTCCGACCATACCATGAGTGGAATCTGCAAGAGCATCAAGGTCGACATCTTTTGCAAGGGGCATTCCTCGTGTATGGATGAGGAGAACCTCTTTGCGACCATTACGTGTGGGAACAGGAATCTCGATTTCCCGGTCAAACCGTCCTGGGCGACGAAGGGCGGGATCGAGGGCATCTTGGCGGTTGGTTGCGGCAATGACAATAACACGTCCACGTCCTTGGAGCCCATCCATGAGAGCGAGGAGTTGAGCGACAACACGTCGTTCTACTTCTCCCTGTACCTCTTCACGTTTAGGAGCAATACTATCGATTTCATCAATGAAGATGATACTAGGAGCCCGTTCGGAGGCTTTCTCAAAGAGTCCGCGGAGGCGTTTTTCGGATTCCCCATAGAACTTGCTCATAATTTCAGGTCCATTGATAGATATGAAATTAGCATCAGATTCACTGGCAACTGCCCGTGCAAGAAGGGTCTTACCGGTGCCAGGCGGCCCAAAGAGTAAAACCCCCTTTGGTGGATCAATTCCCAAACGATCAAAGAGGACAGGATGTTTGAGGGGGAGCTCGATCATTTCTCGCACACGATTGATTGCTTCATCCAGACCTCCGATATCTTCGTATGTCACGATTGGCGTTTTTGCTGTGACTTCTACGGCTTCGGGTTGGATTTGAATGACCGTGTCCTCTGTAATTTTCACGACCCCTTTTGGAGTGGTATTGGTAACGACAAACTTGATTTCTCCAAGGGCGAATGGGGTGCCGCTTCCACGCATCATAGCTTCGAAGATTGAGTAGTCTCCACTTCGATAAGCGCCGGACCCGGCCGTGCTAATGATATCCCCTGAGGCTATAGGGCGTTGATTTAGACTGGGTTTGACGGCATCACCTTCAGCAACGATACGAACGCCACGTTGGGCAGGAGCTAGTTCGACTCGTTTTGCCGCGGGGGGATCGATGCGTCTAACTTCGACGAATTCTCCGATTCCAGTGCTTGAATTACTGCGGACAAGTCCATCCATGAAGATTTTTCCTGATCCGGCGTGAATGGATTGGCCACGCCAGACGCGGGCACCTGTGGTCTTTTTTCCTGTGATTTCAATAATGTCGCCAGATGTTACCCCGAGACGTTCCATGACTTTGGGGTCAACACGGACGATGCCACGTCCGGCTTCATCGCTGGGGAGGGAGACGACGCGTAATTGGATTTTGCTTGACATTTAATCAAATTCCTCCGTCATTTCAGATAAGCGTTTACGAACAGATTGGAACTCAGACGCCATTAACTGGAAGAGCGCTTCATAGGTATCAAAGTAGTGGTCGATCATCGCTCGAAGTAAGTGGTCACCATCTTTAGTCAACCGGTAGTATCGGCGCATAGGACCACGACCTTCACTGCGTATTTTGATATCGCCCACTATCCAACCTTTCTCTGCAAGACGATTAAGTAAGGGATAGATGGTTCCGGGTTCCATTTGAATCCGTCCCGCTGACATGTCATCAATTAGAGCGCTAATCCGTGCGCCATAAAGGCTCTCTTGTCGAAGTAGGGTGAGTACCCAGAACTCAAGGATGCCGCGGTTGATTTCACGGGTCCATTCGCGAAGTTTATCATTTGTTTTGTCAGTGGGGGATTCAGTCATTGAAATTAACTCCAAATATATAGCATGGCTATATATAGTTTGACAAAGCAGTATTACTATCCTATTTAAACCTATCGAAAGACGAAACCAAAAACCGCGAAACAGAAGACCTAAATTAAAAAGGATCTTCGAAATGCTACCTAGGCAGAAAGACTGCAACAGCCTCCCACTCAAAGAGAAGTGGGCTCCAGACTTTTCCTTGCAGTTACGCTCGTCGCCAAGGTGCATTTGCCCCCAAGCTTACCAAGTTCTGATGCAGCTTTCCCCCGCACCTGCCCCTTTTGCAGGGCAATTTCGTGCCAAGCGGGAGGGGGCACCATGCACATAGATCCAGCCTTGCAGCTTAATGACTAGTACGATAGAAACATAGTCGGGCAGACCTTAAGCCGTTATAGGAAAACCTATAAAGTCCACAATTCTTCATCGGTTGAAGGGCCAAAATCTGCTTACAGTCTTTGATGGTGATTCAAGTAATGTACACCCATCCGAAAGCGAGAAGTATCTCGCCGACAAAGTTAAAAGACGCATCTGACATTGGCTCTGAATCCTAAGAATAGTAAGAGCAAGGTGGCCAACTAGTGAAACTGTCAGTCCGCATTTGTACCTTACTGATTGCAGTGTTGTTCCTAACCACAATTGTGGGTTTACAGAGCTTCACACCTATTAGAGCTGACCCCAATATTCAGATCACTGATGTTCAGGTGCCTTCAGAAGTTGCTCAAGCGGGTAGAGGCCAAGTTCTAGCAACAGTTCATAATTTGCTGAATACTTCGTTTGAGGGATTTGCCCACTTTTCGGATGAATCAGGAGAAATCCGAAGTATTAACCTCATTAATCCATTAAGCGATATAGTAAACTTCACAATTGGTCCTGAAGAGACCGCCACCGTGACAGTTAACTATGAAGTGAACGAATCTGCAGCAATTGGGCTACACATTGCCACTTTTGAGATTAATGTAGGCGGATTTTCGTTTCTATTTAATCAGTACCCGATTACTATTCTACCAGTTGCAACAATTACTAGTGTTACACCAGGAGTGGTCTTTGCCCAAGGACAGCCCGGCTTGCTCTTGGTCTCAATCGAAAATCGAGTTGACCGAACTAGGTCAGTGCGAGTAGAGGTTTTTGGACCAAAAATCGTGAATTCAACACAGGATGTGGAGTTAGCCCCGGGGAACAACCAGCTAGCTATATCGCTGATGCCTAATGTTTCCCACGTATATGATTTTGGGATGTTTCCAGCAAATGTTTCTATCTACTATTTAGACGAATTGATCAGCAGTAAAGAGGTTATAATTCCTGTGGACATGTCACTCCTCAATAAAGGTGTCGCTGTTATTCTCCCAGTAGGGATCTTTCTTGTCTTAGTGCTCCTTTACGCTGTTCGGAAACGAGGGCGGCTCCGTGCCACTACCACTGAAAGCGAATAGCATTAAGGGGACGTAAAGCAATCCCTACCTTGGTAATGCACGGTAGTTGGTGAACCATGGCCGCCTCTGAATGGACCAAGTTAAGACAAGAAATCCTCAACTGTCAGAAATGTAGACTAGCTGAATCTCGAACCCAAGCTGTTCCGGGTGTCGGTCCTCAAACCACTCATTTGGTAATTATCGGAGAAGCCCCGGGGCGTCAAGAAGACCTTCAAGGAGAACCATTCGTTGGGGCTGCAGGTAAATTACTGACAAAAATACTAGAAGAGTCAGGAATCCCACGAAGCTCGGTGTTCATAACAAACATCGTCAAGTGTCGTCCTCCTGAAAATCGCCAACCCTTTGCTGATGAGCGCAAAGCCTGTCATCCCTATCTTCTTCGACAATTGAATCTCATTCAACCAAAAATCATTGCCCTGGTTGGTCGGGTCCCTGCAGAGACCATTTTAGAAACCACCGTTCGAATGGGAGCGATGCACGGGAAAACATTCCAACGGAATGGACACATTTATTTTGTCATGTACCATCCCGCAGCAGGATTATACAATCAAGACCTCGTTCCTAATCTTCAAATCGACATGCAAAAACTAAAACAGCTACTCGATTCGGAAGAAGAAACAAAATCCGACTTAGGACAACAAGACTTGAGTAACTTCTTTGAAAAAGAGTGACCAGACCCATCAGCTATTCTTCGTTCTCCATCATCGATTCTAATGCAGCTCGGCGGCGAGCTAGGAATGATTGAAGTTCGCCCTGCATCTGGGCACGAATACCTAAGCCGCCTGAAGCAGCAGCGCCCATTGGTGAAGTAGGAGTTTGCGGCGGAGGTGCAGCAAGACCCGGTGACGAGCTAGGTTCAGGGGGTGCCGGTGGCATCCCAGGACTAACCTGTGCACCTGTAGGTTGGGCTGGAGATGCTAAAGAAGGAGCAGATGGAGCAATACCTTTTGGTCCCCCCATACGAAGGACCGTATCAACTTGCGTTTCGATTTTCGAGACGCGATTTCGGAGTTCGTCCATTTGCTTTTCGAGGGAACCTACCCCATTCAAAAAAATAGTTGCCACCCGTTCGAGAACATTTGCTAGTTCCTCGATTTTTTTAGTTGTATCTTTTTCAGCTGCTAGAAAATCGAACCCGCCGAGTGCCATGTTGTTTCAGGTTCAAGTTAGACTGTATGGTTTAAAACCTTGTGGGGCATCAGCCTAGTTCCTAGTAGATTTAGGGGAAAACTAAACAATTATCCTTTTTGAAGCTGAAATGATGTGAGATGGCTCAATCAATCTTGGCACAGTCCCAATACCCGCGGATAGTTACGTGGGTATTACAACTATTGCATCGTCGACCCCAGAAACCGGTTATTACTCAGATGAATGGATTACTGGTCCAAATATGTCCAAAGGTGTTTAATCCGATAACTGGTCGCACGACACAGTTCTTTATTGAACACATGCACATTGAACCGCGAAATCAAGTGTTAGAAATTGGAACAGGCTCAGGAGCCATAGCTGCAGCGGCGGCAAATCAGGCCCAGTCAGTGATAGCGACAGATGTGAACCCCTATGCTGTTCAGTGTGCCCAAGCAACCATGCGATTGAACGGTTTGGAAAAAAAAGTCAGTGTCCTGCAAGGAGATTTGTTTGCCCCAGTGCTGGAAAAGAGGTTCGATGTGGTGTTATTCAATCCTCCTTATTTGGCATTTCGCCCACAGAGTTTGCTAGCGAAGGCATGGTCCGCTGGTCCGAATTTTGAACTCCTTGAAAAATTCTTATGTGGAGTACGAGAGGTGCTTACTGACAAGGGCGAAATTCAGATTTTATTAAGCTCGGCTACGGCTCTGACTAAGATTTTTAAATTAATCAGGAATGCAGGGTTTCGAATTCAAGTGATGGCGAAGGAACGGATGCTGGGCATTTTGGAGCGCATTTACTTATTGCGGCTCTCATGAGGCCCTCGTAGCTTTCGTAGGAGTGATTCCCAAGGTAAAAAGAACAACCCAATCAAGGCGATGCCAACGATGAGATATATGGTGTCCATAATGGGATCGGCACCACCACCAAAGATTTGGAGTAAAATAGGTTGCAGTACAGGACTTAACGCGCCTAGTGTTATGAGCAGGGCTAAGGCTACTTTTCCGAAGAAGCAAAAGAGAAGTGCTTTCCAAAGTGGATACCTGGTAGCACCTAGGGCGATGAGAAGAATGTCATCGGGTAGGGGCGTGGCAGCGTAGATGAAGACAAAGAATCCACCATAGCCGCGTTCGATTTGTTCACGCAGTTTGAGAATTCGTTGTCCGGTGGGAGATTCTTCTAAGGATTCGCTTTGGGTGCGTCCAAGGAGCCAAGCCACGGTCTCACCGATGGCGGCACCAGCACCAGCAATTATACCGAGGAGTAGTGCATCGACAAGAGCGAAGCCAGGTTGGAGGGCGATAAGGAGTAAGATAAACAGGTATGGGATGGGAAAAATAACGGTAAAATTGCCAAAGACACTGATGATGAAGACGCCAACGTATATACCTAAGGGTCCAAAAACAGCGGTGGCCCATGTGATAATGGCGTTCATGATGTCAAGAATGGAGAGGCCGATTAGGACGGGGACGACAAGGAGAATTACAAAAAAGGTCACGAATACGAGGAAGCGGAGTGTTCGTTTGACATCCGATCGTTGGATGCGAGCTTGCCAGACTTGCTGGAAGGTCAAATCTTTCCCGCGATAGACTTTTCCGAGCCCCCAGATGAAGAGCACAATTCCGGGGAGCAGATAACCCAAACCTGCAATTAGTGACGCGAGAATGATGTTGGGAGAGATGATGAGGAAGCCAAGGAAGTTTAGCAGAAATGGGGGAAGGAGGAGAAGGACGCCTAAGAGAATGAAGCTCCCGCTGCCTAGCGATAAAAAGAACTTGGCATCACCTGCCCTTTCTTCCAACGAACTTGCTTCTTCAACTAATGGCGAGGATGCCTCCGACATACAGGTTCACTTCACTTCTCTCGAAATTGATGTGCCCTTGAATCCCCTGTGATAGTAGTTCTTGTGAAAAGAAATGATAAAAATAAGTTGGTTGAAAGCAAGGGGCTAGAAGGAGGTAAATTATCTCGTAATAAGAAATACAAACTCTCAACCCTCATGAAACCCTTGGAAAAGCCGCCTGTAAATATCCTACCACACTGTAATTTCTGATTCCCTTTTTCGCCAGAACCCACGGCATTTAAGTGACAGTAGTCATTCGCCATAAACTTCGGAATATTAATGAACTGTGTTCACTATTTAGCTAATTAGCATTCGGTAAACCGATCAAATAGTCTAAGGAGGGCAGAATAATGGCAGATGAGGACACATCAAGGCTTCTTGTCTTAATAGGTGCAATCTTTCAACTTATAACTGCAATTCCACTATTGTCATTGGGCATATTCTTTGTCATTATTATGTTGCCGTCCTTCTTTTTGATCCCATTCTTTTTATTCATAATTTTCCCTGCAATTTTTCTCGTTTGGGGCATCGGTTGTTTGATACTTTCTATCTATTGGTTCAAATGGCGTCATCAACCTAGTGCCCACAAATCATCCCTCATCGCCACAGGCATTATTGGGTTAATAATCGGCGGAACAATTGGTGGACTTTTAACGCTAATTGGTGGGGCCCTTGCACCTGAAGAAGTGGCATAATCACTTAAGAGAACGGCATTTAGCAAAAGATATCTAAAAAGTGCATCCACTTAATTGTGAAAAATACTAACGTCAAAGTTCGAGATTAGTGAGTGTTAAGTAAATATGATTATCTCGTAATGAGCGTTGATGTTCGCTCCACATTTCGAAGGACTCGGATTCTTTCAACGAGGACGTAGAGATCTTCCATCGATTCAGATTCCACAGAAGCAATAATGTCCCAAGAGCCTAAGGTTGTGCGGGCTTCTTTGACTTGTTTGAATTCTTTCAGACTTTCAATAATGTCATATTCTCGTCCGGATTTTGCTAAGATGAGGACATATGCAAGAACTACGGCCACTCCGTGTCACCGAGTGGGAGGGAAACCTTAGAAGCCTTTAAGTCTTTTTCTCCTTTGTTGGACGTAATTCACGAAATGCGACTTGATGAGTGGTCTTTGCTTCTGTGTTAGCTGGCACATCCTCTGAAAGGATAGTGCCTGGAAGGACAATCGAGTTTACTCCGATTTTGACTCCAGGATATACAGATACATTTGGACTCAGACTGGCACCGTCTCCAATGACAGCGCCATATTTCACTCGGGGAACAACTTCGTCTTTTCCTTTGATGACGGAGATGATGGTTTCTCCAGCAAGCGGACGATTAACGAGTTGGGCACCAGCACCGATATCTACGTTTCGTCCGACGACGCTATCTCCCACAAAACAGAGGCGGCCAATTTTTGTTTCATCAAAGATGAGGCTTTCTTTGATTTCTACGCCAAATCCGACTAGAACATTTGAACCTAACGCTGTATACTCACGGACAAGGACATTATTGCCAATGTAGGTGTTGGGTCCGATGAAAGTAGGTCCACGAATCGTCGAGTGGGGGCGAATCACTACGCCCTCTGAGATATGAACGGAACCTTCAATGCGGCTGGGTTGTTGAATATCTGCAGAAGAAGCGATGAAGGAGCCCTTCCCGGTAAGAATCTTGTCAAGGACAAAGCGATTTGCCTTAATTAGGTCCCATGGATACGAGATTTCAACCCAATCTCGTTCCCACACTGATCCATAGATGTCCTTTCCATCCTTGATGAGTTGTTGGAAGGCAGTCGTCAGATCCTTTGTATTTTCTAAGAGATCAAATATGGTAGGTTGGACAACGTAGATTCCTGCGACAGCATAGCGGCTTTGGATTTCAGTGGGTTGGGGTTTTTCTACTAATTGCTTGATGCGGGCTCTTTCGTCAATATCAGCTATTCCATAAAATTGGGGTGTGTTTGTGAGGGTGAGGCTAAGGACAGCTTCAGCGCTGAGATCTTTGAAGTGCCGTTGGGCCCGGCGGAACATGGTGGGTTCACCAAGAATGTCTGCGTTGACGATGAAAAAAGCGTCCTCTCCTTGCAACTCGTCCTTGGCAACCAAAATGGAATCAGCAATCCCACGCTGTTTCTCTTGGACCGCATATTCGATTTTTACACCCAAATGATGGCCACGGCCAAGAAAATCGTGAATTTGGTTTCCGCGATACCCGATGGATACCACAATGTCACGGATACCAGCTGCCCGCATGTCTTCGACAATCCATTGGATGACTGGTTTTCCACCGATTGAGAGAAGTGGTTTGGGAGTGGTGTCGACAAGTGGCCACATTCGTTGACTTTCACTACCTGCTAAAAGAAGTGCTCGCATCGTTTGTAACCCCTATTATATGTGATTGCGGTTTAGCCAGCACATTAATCTTTTTCCTTTTGGACCCGTGGCAGTATTTCGACGGAAAATTTACTTTCAAGTTTTTGGCTTTTTTCACTGGGTTCCAGATACTCACAAGCTATTTTTCCTTCGTGGGTTCCAGCTTTCGTAGCAATGAGGTAGAGAGGGAATTGTACAAGTTGTTGGGCGGGAAGGTTGATAATACGTTTCTCAAGTGTTCCAGTCTTCAGTAAAAGGGTTGGTGGGAGAGTCACCACGATGACAACATCTGATGCGTCTCCATGGCTATTATTTTCCACCCGGAGAATGAGTTCGAATTCTTCTTGAGTGTGTGGAGTCGTGCCAGATTCAGCTATAAGGTTGATTTTCGGTTTTGCCGCAGTAATTTCTAAAGTAACGAGGTTTGATTTGAGCTGAAATTGTTGGTTGTCGATTTGGAGAAGAAGGACCATCGGCCCAATATCAAAGGTCCCAGGCAACCGAGGATCCAGGATAAAGCGGATTTTTAACTTCTTTTTAGGTTCGTGAGGAACCTCGATTTCTTCTAGAAGAGCGATGTTTGAGGGAAGGGATAGTTGGGTGTCAAGGACCTTTGTTGGAACTGGAAAAGTTATTGTCACGTAGCCTGGGATCTGTTCCTTGATTTTAACTTCGTCTTTATCTAATTTCAGAGTGAGTGACGAAGCTTGCGTATTATGAAAGAGGGTAAGGAGGGTCGTAACTACCTGATTTACGATTTCAGACTCATCAACGCGGGAGGGAAGAGAAAGATCAGTGGAGACTACTTCACCTTCTATAAATCGGTTTACGAGGGCGGAGGCAATTGAGTATGTGTGGGTTTTGATTTTCTTTCGTCCAATGCGTTTTTCGATTTTTTCAGCTTCCCGGAAAGTTTGTTTTGATTTTGAGAGGTCATTTCCGGCAAGTAATAAGATAGATTGCAGGGAATAAGCACGGACTAATAGTGCATCGTCTTTTTTGCGCGTGCCAATACGTGTGACTTGTTCTAATGCCACGGATGCTAAGGAGAAATTCTGGTTTGCTATCGCAATATCTGTAGCATCGAAGAGGGTTGCTGCTTCACGTTTATCATCTCGAACAGCTAGATAGAATTGGGCGGCTTGAATAAACGCGTCATACGCTCGTCGATAGTCAGGAATCTTTGCGTATTCACGACCTGCGGCTGCCCAAGCATCCGCAGCTTTGACTTCATTACCTTCTGCTTGGTGTGCTCGGGCTCGTTTCTCATGTTTTGCGGCGGATTTTGCTGGATTCCCAGAAAGGATGCCTTTTAGGAAGGACATAACAACTCACAATTCGCATTATGTAAGGAGTATAAACTTTAAACGTTCTGCACAAATGTCTAAGAATACAATGCCCAATAGGCTAGACGAGTTTTTTGAACTCCACCCTAATTTTAGCACTAACACGCAGACAACCTATCGCTCCATCCTAGCGCAGTTCCAGCGGTTCCTCAAGAACAAGTCGTGGCATCAAATTAATGCACACGATATCACGCGGTTTCTTGCCACCAAAAATAAAGGAACCCAGAAAAACTATCTCGAAGTTATTAGGCGATTTCTCCGCTGGCTCTATGATGATGAACTCCCTAAGCCAATTCGAAGACTTACAGTGAAATACCAACGGAAACGGATACGACCTAGCGACCTCCCAACCCTTGATGAAATCCAAGTCCCCATCAATAGCATGCCAACACTCCGAGAAAAAACTATCATTGCAATGCTTTACGGGACTGGCGCCCGAACCTCGGAACTCTTATATGCAAAAGTTAAGGACATTGAAGAAATCGACGGCGAACAATGTCTCGGCGTCAATGGAAAACCAGGTAGAAGATAGTGTAGGTATAAGAGCTCTAGACGTTCTTTAAAAGTCATCACTATTAATTCTCTAATTATCCCTAAAGACCAATTCCTCTGGACGATTCTTGAAGGTACACAAATTATCCTAAGCATAATTTTCGGAGTTAAAATACTTAAATCGCAGATATCTCACCATGCAACTCAATACATCAGATTGTGGAGTCTACTTGTTTCGAAAATTCGATATATAAAAAATTGCAGAGAGCCTTTCAATTGATATTTCGTGTAATCAATCAAATTAATTATTAAACTTGAATTCAATGAAGAGGTTACAGAAGCTAATCTATAGGTCCATTCAAAATTACTGGATACATAAACATAATAATCTTCGCCAGGATAATGATCATAAAAACTAATAGCTTGGGAATCATCGAGATAGCATTCAAAGACATTACCAAACGCCCATTGGTTATCATCTACTTCAAATTCTTCTCTTGCGTAACCCCCTTCAGGAGTATCGTATACATATATGATTAAACTCCTATTAGTTCCATCAAGATGAAAATTACAGTTATAGCTATTAAACTCATCACTAGAATACCAACCAACCCCTGCGACTAAATTGGCAGAAAAGCTAAGATTCGGATAGGTTAGCCGAATCGTTGACTCGTTTTGAGCAAGTACTATAAGAAACGCAAGCTGAGTATCACTAGCAAAGGCTGACGCATTAACTACTGCGCCTAAATTGTCGCTTGTATAGGTAGGAAAGACATCTAATGTCAAATTAGAGACATCTCCCCAGTCGTTAATTTTTCCATCAGCAGTGATTTCCTTAATCGGATGGTAGGGAAACGAGCTTATGGTGTTATCTGCTCTTGCATCAGAACTAATGCCAAAGGTATTATTCACAATCACATTTTGCAGACTACTAAGAGGTGAAAACCAAGAAGGTGGAGGATTAAGGCGAAAACCAATTGTAATCATTATTTCGTTGTAGGTTTGGTGCGTTAGCATTATACCAGCTGATGTAAACACCCATATTCCTGGAAAACTTTGATCAATTCTAATTTCATGGGTGAATCCCGACACCTCCATTGATATCAATGTCGACCTCCAGACCGTATAGACGGAATAATATGGGTTGCTCTCCGTGACATGGGTTTCATGTAGAACGGCGGGAAGTTCAGCTTTCCAGACAACTCTGAAAAAGAGTGTTCCTGGTGTCTCTCCTACAAAAACATCTCCTTGTTGCCAATTCTCTAATTCCGTTTCGGATACCTCTGCAATTTTATACCACCTTGGAGGCTGAACCATCAAGCCTCCTAAGAGAATTATAATTCCAAAAAAAGACGACACAACAATTATTATGATGACTAGACCAGCAATTGTTTTTTTCCTCCCTCCTTGGTTTGTCATTTTTATCATTCTTTTGGTCTTTAAGAAATTATCTTCTTATATTTTCGGTCTCAATATTTTGGAAGAGGGTCTTTAAATGCAAGAGGGAACACGTGTTAATGTATAGGCACATAACACGCAGGAAGTGATTTTATAAAGGACATAATGAGGCACGATTCCTGTGAACCTGCTAAAATCTATTTCGGGTATTAGAGGAAAATCAAAAAAAATGAGCTATGAGGAGAATTTCATTGTTACACCAGGTTTGGGGATTTGCACGGGTATATTAGTGGCTTTTATGAATTTTTTGAAGAGTTCGGGAGCTTCTGTATGAATTGGTATGACTCGTTTTGGGTGAATCTCCTCGAGAGTTTGAGAGAGTTGGAGTGGGTGTATATGACCTGAACAGTGGGCGGAATACATTGCAAGCCCGGATAAGGCAAGCCAGTTGAGGAGTTTTTCGAAGCTAATTTCGCTTTCTTCATTGAAGGGTTCCGATGCGCTGAGCAGATATATTCCTGATTCGGGGGGTTTGACTTGTTGAATAGTGCTGATGCTGGCAAAACTGCTGCAAAAGATGTAGTGGGTGGGATTTTTGTGAAGGTCGTTGGCTGTCACACTTCGATCTGAGAGGTCTTCAATGGGGGGAGAGCTTTCTTGGAGTAGTTTTTCATATTTAGAAACACGTTTTTTCTCTCCATCGAAGCAAAGGATTTCAGCGTCTGTGGCAATATTTGGTTTGTGGAGATCGCGACATTTGTTTATGGCATGAAGAATCCACATTCTTCGAGGTTCAACCACTAATTGCCGATCATTTACTTTTGCGGCTGTTTGTATGGTTCGGAAACGATCAAAGTCCGGTTCGGAAAAATCAGCGATTGCGAGGCTTTTACACCCCTTAATAATGGTAGTAGCTTTTTCTAGCACTTCATGTTCAGTGGCTAATTCTGCTTTTGCAATATTAGTTCCTTCACTGAGCACAATATCTGGTGACCCATCTTTCTGTATCTTATGGACAAAATCTTCGGTGAGTTGGGGAGCTGTGCCATGACGTCGGAAATCGCCGGTATAGACAATACTGAGTTCTGAGCAGTGGATAATGAAGCCATATGCAGCTGGAATACTGTGATCGACATGAACTGGTTGGATGTCTACTGCACCAATTTTCACATTGCTTCCGGTTCGGAAGGTTTTGATTGTTTGTCCTTCAATATCTGTATCAAAGACCTTCCGTGAGCCTTGAAGTCGTGATTCAAAGATGGTTTTGGTACATTCACCCATAAAGATGGGAATGCTTCGGTTCAGCAATGGGAGATAGCCACAATGATCGGTGTGGGCGTGGGATAACACTATCGCATCAATATCGGAAGTGGATTGAGATTTTTTCGTAGGTTGATGATAGAGATTGGGGATGTCAGGTGTGGCACCGACCTTGATTAATTCATCAAGAGAACGGGGTGCGACGGGGAAGTCATAAAATTCGCGCATCGTTTCAAAGGATTTCCCGAAGTCGAGAAAGAACTTCACATCATGGCCTTGATCTTCGACGAGAATTTTATTGGCGCCGATTTCGCCTGCGCCTCCATAGATGGTGATTGATACACTCATGGATTTTCTTCACCCGATTGTCCTATTTGGCGTTGTGGGCGGCGTATCTTAGGCACGTAGCTGCGGAGGGTCCCGTGAGAGATACTACCGCAGCCTAAGATTGTGCCGTTGTGTGTGACAATTACATATCCTCTTCGGTCGTCTTCATAATTAACCGATTCCCCTCTAAGCCAAGCTTCTGCCTGCCTTGCAGTTAATCGGACAATTTGCTTTGTGGCATGATCACCGAGTAGTTGAGCGCCATCCATGGAGAGTCTAAATGCTGTGGGGGAGTATTCGCCTAGGTATAGACCGGTCGTGCCAGTGTACGGTAATTCAGAGAGTAGCGCGAACGCAGCATTACTGATGAGGCGAATCCGTTTTCGACCTGACTTTAGAAACCTATACCCAGCAAGTTTTGGAATACCAAATTGGGAATAGAGGAGTTGCCAGATGTGGGCTTCCAGCTCGGGATCAATGGTTAGTGATTTAGCG
>JABXGX010000021.1 GCA_016550405.1 archaeon
GGTGAATACCTGAGTAAAACTAAAGCATTTCTAGGACGGTTAGCCAGAAAAATTCCTCATCCCAAGCTTCCCTCAGGCTCTGATATTCACTTCTTACAAGATTTGTTGAAAAACCAATCTACCACATGTCCTTCGATAAATGTTAGCTCTGATGAGACAGCCGCCTTGTTATTTACTGGTGGAACCACGGGACCCCCGAAAGGTGCGATGTTAAGCCATCAGAACTTCATGTTTAACGCGAAGGTCGGAAGCCAGTGGTTCAAGGTACGAGAGGGTCAAGAATGCTTTATCGGAGTATTACCCGCGTTTCACGCCTTTGGCTTTTCATGCATTATCATTCTTTCTACCCTCATTGCAGCCTCAGTAGTACTCATACCTCGACCGGACATAAAAGAAATTCTGAAAAGCATCCAACAGTATCAAGCAACGGTGCTAGTTGGAGTGCCCACATTATACGTATCATTGCTCGCGAGTCCACTCCTAAAGAAATATGATATCAGCAGTCTCGAAAATTGTTTTTCAGGTGCAGCATCATTACCTGTTGAAGTCTTAGAGCAATTCCAACGAGAAACCGGAAGCTATATCGTTGAAGGCTACGGCATGACTGAAACCTCACCCATTCTAACTCTCATTCCCCAAGGTGTTCTTCGTCCTGGAGCGGTAGGGATTCCCACATTCAATACCGATATCAAAATTGTTGACCAAGCAGACGATTCGAAAGAACTATCAATTGGTGAATGGGGTGAAATCCTGGCTAGGGGACCTCAAATCTTTCAAGGGTACTGGAACGCTCCAGACGCCACTACAGAGACACTTCGGGGAGATTGGTTGCATACTGGTGATGTGGGACGTTTCGACGAGGATGGTTACCTGTACATTGGAGACCGAAAGAAGGACCTCATCAAACGCAGCGGTTACTCAGTATTTCCTGCCGAAGTTGAAGCATTGCTCTATCGACATCACGCGGTTGCCGAATGTGCCGTAATTGGAGTTCCTGCACCCCGAGTTGGCGAAGAGGTAAAAGCCTTCATTGTCCTTAGACCCGAGTTTCGAGGTCAAATCACTAAAGACGAAATCCGGGACTGGGCCAAAGAAGAAATGGCTGCTTATAAATATCCCCGGCTTGTTGAATTCCGAGACGCACTTCCCAAATCCGCTGTGGGCAAAATTCTTCGCCGGGAACTACGCAAAGATTAGATTCCACTATCATAATAATTACAGAATCTTTTTAATCGTGAATTTTGATGCCTTCTATCATTACACATCAAATAGGTGTTAATGAATAATGGAAAACCGAACATTGTACATTCTAGTTGGTGCTTTTGCTGCAATCATAATCATTGGTGGAGTCGTCGGAGGCTGGGTTCTTGGGCAAAACGCTATTCGTTGGCAACTCGAAATGGAACAGGTTGATTACCATTTTGAAGAAACAGCGTCATCTCCTCCCGATCTGATTACTCTTAATGTAAATCTAGCCGCGGGAGCCGTTAACATTACTTTTGTGGATAACTCGACGCTTATTTACAGGATTGATGTGACCACCAATCGCTGGACACTCAATCAGTACGGAGATCCCACAATTACTTACTCTTCGAATACCATTGTCTTTGACTATGAAGCAGCGGCTACTAGTATATTCCTTGGCAACGGTGCAAATTACACAATCAATACAAACACCGCCGCAGGCAGCACCCACGTTATTGCTAACCAATATGCTCATCTCGGAGATGTCAGCCTTGAAACTACTGCAGGTGCTCTCCAGTTTGAACTCTCCAGCACTGCAACTATCAACGGGAATGTTACTGTTACCCTGGTAACAAGTGCTGGTGGGATTGATGTTGATGTTCAGTTACCATCAAGTGTAAGTGGTAGTTTTTTAGGCACGACAAATCTTGGAAGTGTTAATATCAATGCGGTTAATCCCTGGTCACAAGTTACTGCCAATAATTATGAAACTACAGACTTTGGATCAACAACAAATTCAATGACTATCGACGCAACCACCAACATTGGCGCTGTTAGTGCAAATCTTTCCTAAATCAAGGCATATACACTAAGGGAGGATTCAACTCCTCCCACTTTCTACATTTTTAGTCCATTAATCCACTTCAGGTGCTATCCATCACACGCAATTACAAGGAAATTTAGATGTTTTTGATCTTCTTATTCTGACTCTGTAATTCTAATTAATTCAAACTGATACTGATGTGAAATGATCTATTCTAAATGAATTTTAGCAGTGAACTTTTAGGATTTCGAAAATCTCTAATTACATGAGTTTTGAGTGAGTCCAGGTAGGCGATCTGGAAAATATAACTCTCACTAATTGCAACTGATGGATTGACCACAAGTTGCTGCTTGGGCGTTAAATCCAAACTGTTCTTTGAGAGTCAAGGCTAAATTCTCGCAAGATGCTGATTCACCATGCATTGTGAGAATACGTGGGTTGCCTTGGGCCTGTTTGAGGTAATTGAGTACATCTTGTCGCCCTACATGACAGGAGAAATCAAAGCTTTTTACCTCTGCTTTGACCTGGTGGATGCTAAATCCTTGATGTTTTCCATCTATTGTAATTCTGCCACTCTCGAGTAATTCAGCACCAGGTGTTCCTGGGAGTTGTTTCCCAACTAGTAACACACTATTTTGTGAATCTGCTGCAATGTTTCTTAAGTAAATCTGTGCTGTTCCGCCTTTGAGCATACCGGCAGGTGCAATGATAATTGCTGGTTCGTTTAGTGCTACTTTCCGGTCAGATGTATTTCGAATGAATGACGCTTGGTTTGCAGCTTTGTTCAGGTTGGAGCCACCGGTAAACGATTTAGTATGCTGTTGTAAAATACGGGTTACTTTCCTTGCCATTCCATCAATGAAGATGGGATAGTCTAGTCCTCGATGGCGATGTTGGTTTAAAACTGTCAAAATTTCCTGTGCCCGTCCTACGGCAAAAGACGGAATTAAAACGGTACCCCCTGATTCGATAGATGATCGGGCTGACTCAATGAAGGCTTCTTCTACCTTACGTCGAGGAGGATGATTCTCACGAGCATAGGTACTTTCAACAATCACTAAATCAAGATCACCAAGAGTTCGAAGGCTTCTCGCACCCTTGACTAATCGAGTATCAGTGGTGTTAAGGTCTCCGGTATATAATATCCGTGCGGCTCCTCCACCGTTGGCTTCGGTTTCAACAAGGATAGACGCGCTTCCTGGGATGTGTCCTGCATCAAGAAGAGTAAACCTCATTTTTGGATGAATTTGAAGAGGTTTGCCATAGTCAAGAGTGTGTGTATTATGGAGAAGAGTTTGCACTTCTTTTCGTTCAAACGCTAATGAATCTCCACCAATACGAAGCATATCAATCAGGAGAAGCCGAACTAATTCCTTTGTAAGTGGCGTTGCAAACATTGGAACTCGATGGCTTTGACTTCCTGCAATAAGTGGAAGGCTTCCACTATGGTCTAGATGTGCGTGAGTAAGTACACTCGTTAAGTTCCGTGTGGATGTAGGTAGAGGTACCCGATGGGTGCCATTGAAAGCGGTGCCATAATCCAGGACGACTCGGGCAGCTCTTTGTTCAACAAGAACAGCAGATGCTCCGACGCGGTGACAACCACCGAGGAAGGTTACTTTTGTCATTTTCTTTCATTCCCTCATTTTAATCATAATTTTCTTGGTGCTCGGACGTGGGCTCAATGAAAACCCCACGCGCGGGCAAATATTTGCTCCAAACTATACGAGTTGCGTGATGCAACCTTGGAGCCAGACTTATGGATTTTATTCTCTTTCCTGTTTTCAGATGACATGTTTCATCACCTTTTGGTGTTCTCAATCTTATTTCGTAATCGTGACAAGTTAACCTGCTTTTTTCTGAACTAATTCTGCTTGTTCAGGTAGACAGGTCAGGTAGGTGTAACATTCCACTCGCCTCATCTGAAGCTCACATTCTACAAGGAGATCTTCGCACGGGTGGATTCTTATCGCCTGGTTTCGCATCCAATTCAAATCAAAGCGTTTGGACACGACTAGGCATCGTACACATATCTCTTGTCTGGATTTGTGACAGTAAACCGCATTTTTAAACCTTTTCATTATCTAAGCAGGTATTGACGGGGAGGGAACCTTCCCA
>JABXGX010000136.1 GCA_016550405.1 archaeon
ACTATTTCCCCGAATCAGAAGTAGCCACACTTCTTGATACCATGGCTACACAACTACCGGAAGGGGAACTCCTCTTCGACATGCCATCACGGTTCGGGCTTCGACTCTTGAAACGGCGGTTTCGGTCCTTTGGCATCGAAGGGTTTGACCTCCATTTCGGACTCGGGAATGCCTGGAAACAAATCCCTAGGTGGTCCTCGCATCTTCAAGTAATTGACTGGTTTCCCATGTTTAGTCAAATCTCCAAGAACTCGAAGTGGAAATTTAAAACTCGGATGCTGATGCGATTAAGCGACTGGTTAAAGATTGTATCCTTTGTCCACATTCAGTTCAAATCCTGAACATTCAAAGCTAAGTAGGTGCAGAAATTAACCATGGCAGAATTACCTGGCTTGGACACCTCAGGCGCTAGAGAAATTGCCGACCAATTAAAGACAATTTCGGGAGGAGTCGTCTTGGATGTGGCTACTGGGAAGGGCAATTTCATTGAGACGCTCATGAAGGCATTGAAGTCTTACGATAGCTTTGTCGGTGTTGATATAAACCAAGACGACTTAGCCCACGCCAGTAAAAAGTTCCAAGATCAAGCAATTCGTTTTTTGGAAATGAATGCTACACAACTGGACTTCGAAGATGCATCGTTTGACACGGTGTCGATTGCGAATTCGTTACACCATCTGGAAGACGTTTCCACTGTATTGGTGGAGATGAAGCGGGTCTTAATGCCGGGTGGACATTTCATCGTCTCGGAAATGTATCAGGATGGAGCGCAGAGCGAAGCCCAACACACAGATATTCTGGAGCACCATTGGACTGCCAAAATCGATCGGCTAAAAGGAGTTACTCATCACGAGACCCTATTTCGACGATCCATAGTTGCTGAGCTGGAAGCTCTCCATTTCGCTGATCTTGTTGTGTTGGATTCCTCACGGTATGTGGAGTGCTTGTTCTGTGAAGACCGGTTTGACTGTGAAAACCCCAAATCCGCATCAATGATTGCGTCTTTCATTAAGGGGGTTGACAAAACCTTGCAGTCCCTAGAGCCCCACAAGCGAACGCCTGAACTCCTAACAGAGGCAGAGGAGTTGAAGGTTCGAGTTAAAGAAACCGGTATAGCTAATGCCTCCATTGTCTTTGCCATTGGCACCAAATAACTAAGACCTTTGAGGTTCATCAACACGTTTTTCTCTTGGTATATGTGGGTCATCTGCTAAAGCCTATCGAGTGATAAGAAGGGTTGCATATTTACGTTATAAGATGAAAGAGTGTAGCGCTTGGGAGGTCAAAGGATGCCCGTGGACCTAATTGACAAACAGATTCTTTTCACATTAGCAGAGGACGCCCGGATTTCTTACCGGGCTATCGGGCGAAAACTGGGACTCTCTGTTACAGCTGTGCGTAACCGGATTCTCAAGATGGAAAAAGCGAAGGTCATTCGCCGCTATTTCATAATCCCCAGCTACGCCATGCTTGACGCCTCCTTCTTCACAGCCATCCTAACATTGAAACATCATCCGCCCAGCGAAACCTTCCGCGATTTCCTGGGTGCCTATCCCATGATCAACAATGTCAATCTGCTAGCTGATGGCAACGTGATGGTCTGGGGAAAATACG
>JABXGX010000022.1 GCA_016550405.1 archaeon
AGACTAGAAGGGCCCCGTGGGCACCAAGACAGAAAATAGGCATCAGATCCCGAAAGCGTTCTTCACCACCAAAATCCCAAATCGATAAACCGACTTTCTGAAAATCCACTTCTAATTCTTGATAAGCAAATTCGGTTCCAACAGTCATAACGGGCGTCGTGATACATCCAGTGATATATCTGTGGATGATGCTGGTCTTCCCCACTCCTCCTTCGCCAGCAACTATCAGTTTAAAAATCGGAGTCTTGACCTTCACGACTTGTGTCGACATAACAGCTGCTGTCTTACCATTGGTCTGCTGATTAGTCGCCAGAGTAGTACACCACGCCTGGAGCCACAGGTAGACCCACAATTTAGTGAGTCTCCACACCTTTCATGCCCTATTCACCATTCGAGATTTTTATACTCTTCTAGATTATTACAGAAATCCTTGTTTCTTTCAGTTTTCCTGGATTTATAGTACCAATAAGAATTACAAAAAATTCTAACAGGTAAGAAATTTGATTAAAATGGAAAGTGGTATCATGAAGAGACCGTTATCAAGAAATTAGAGAATTTCATTCGGATCTCCAACTTCAGGTGGTTTGCTGACCATTAGTATGTCAAACCCAGCGATCAACCCAAGAATGGGCCCAATCACAAAACCCGACCCGGGAACAAAGAAGCCAATACCCGAACAGATTAACCCCCCAACTGCACCAATCTTTTGATTCACTAGATACATCACAGCACTACTTACAAACAACAGCGCAGCCATGAGAACACCAAAATAAAATCCCTCTACTGCTTGTAATAAGACAATAGGAACCAGTTCTTCTGGAATAAAGAGTAATAAATCAATCAAAACATGATACTGCCAAGCACCACCGGCTAAAATTAGGATAGCAGCAAGAATTAGTAAAAAGGAATCTTTGAAAGAGCGTTTCGGTTTTTCTTTTATCATCTCACTTACCCGTTCAAAATCTGATTCCTCAGTTGACATTCAAAGCACCTATTTATAATGGAAGAAATGCACCGATAATCAAATTTATATAAATTCTTATTAGGGTAATCCAATTCGAATCATTTTCTCCAAACAATTTCACTGGTGCCTAAAAATGATTGGATACGCCTTCAAACGAATTATACGAAGCAAATTGCTCTTCGTTATTCTCTTCGGAGGTGTCTTCATCTCCTCAACAACTTTTGCTACAATCACCTTAGGCACAAACGCACTCTTTTTAGGAATGGTTGACAATGCCTTTGCTGAGTCACCATTCGATATGGAAATGACCTCATTCTTCTACAAGCAATACCCGCTGGAACTAATGGAACTCAAAGCGAAAATAAGTCAAAATGATTTAGTTCAACACTCAGAAATTGTTACAAGAGTTCAAAGACACGAGTATTGGGGTCCGAATATAGAATCTTCGCGATGGGAAGTATTTACTGGAATTGAAAACGACTCACATGCCTACAATGGAATCAAACTTCTTTCAGGGAACAGCACCTTAGGACCCAACCAGGTCTGGATTGTGAATTCATCGACCAGGCGACCGAATTTCAACCTCTGCGACA
>JABXGX010000137.1 GCA_016550405.1 archaeon
AGTCATCAGTAGGCCAATAATCGGGTGTTAAGGAATTTTGATTTATGCCGTTTACTGGAAGCGTCATTCCGATAGTCGAGAGCAATATGGGAAAAAGCAGGAAAAACCACCTACGGCGATTCAAGCTGATCACTTCCAGGGATGATCCTCCAATGGAGTTCCAGAGGAGTTCGTCCTTAAATGCTTCAAGAAACCGGCAGAGAGTAGTTGAACATCACCAAACGATCTCTCATATCGACCGAGTACGGCTTGTGGCGGTATTTCATGATGGCACAATAGGAAAATTACCTCTTCTCGCTGCAACACATTCAGATCAAGGTAACGTAAAACAAGAACTAAAATCAAGTGATGACATTCGGATAGACATTTTCGGAGCTAATCATAACAATGGAACTAGTGAAGAGATTTTGTTAGTATTTAATGTTCAAAATGGAAAAGTAATTATCGACTTCTTTTTCATCATCAAAGGGTACAATGCAATATCTAAAACGTAGAGACAGAAAGCACTAGGAAAGCCCCCCAAAAAATGGATCTAAAAATGATGCCCTCGAAATATAGAGGGCATCTAATCCCTCTTTTTGAAGTAATGCCTTTGAATTAAATGATCTTATTGACAAGTAATCAGGGTAGTCTTTTTCTTCTTATTTTTCTTTTTTCGTCTTTTTTCTTGGCATAAGATAATAAATTGCAGGAATTATAATGAAGATTACAATTGCAATACCCGCGAAAAGAAATACTCCGAAATTCTGTAAACCTGGATCAACAAATGGACGCGTTTTTACTTCGCGGATTATCCATGTTTGTGTGGATTCGTAATTATGTGCTTCAACAAATGCTGTGAAATTGTAGAGCCCAGCACCTGTATGGTCAATATTTACTGTGTAATAACCAGGTGGAACAGTACTTTCTGTTGTAGAGAAATTTGCTACCCACGGTGAGGATTCGCCTCCCATATATTGTGCCATGATTGTTGCCTGGGCCCCTGAAATGAGTTCATCAGTTTCAGAATCGGCTACTCTAGCGCTTACAAGGAAAGGATTGGTCATGTCGGAATACATGTTTTCAGTTGCAACTAACGTGACATTTAGGGATCCTAGCTGCTTTGTGGGATGATAGAACGATTTGGCTTTACAAAGATGATTTCTTGATTCAGTGATTGAAGTGGAATTAGGATTAAGATGAATTGTGTCTAGCGAATACGAGATTAACCATAGACATAGAATTATTAGAATCACATTCGTGAAGATGTGTTTTTCTTGTTTTATTATGGAATTCTCCCATCCAACTCGTAATAAAAGTACTTTGAAATTTTTAAGCATATCAGTTTCATGCAAAATTGTCTTCTTTTTTCAGTATTTCAGATAGTTTGAAAGCAAGAAAATCGGAGAACAATTTCATAAATCAAGGAATTTATCTCATCGCTGTGGAAGCCAACCTCGGAGTTTTGTGGCATTCCTCTAAAGAATTCATTCGTTTATTCGAATCAATCGTAGATCGCTGCCTCCCGTCATCAAGATAACTACAATATTAGAAACAGCAATAGATTTGCAGAAGAATTATTTTGAAAATCGCATTCGATTATGATGCAAGAAGATTTCATTGATTTTTTCAGTGAGCAATTTCCAGTTACTACAATCGACTTTATCATGGTTTATCAACCATTTTTTAGGTGACTTGTGTTCTAGCGACTATAACCACATCCGACAATGTTGCTTAGGGATAATTTTCAGCGGGAGTTTTCGTTTAAAACAGAAGCCCCATTCTGAAACAACTCTTCTATAGACAACAACAGAAAGAACTGAGAGTATTTTAAGCTCGCTTTCGGTAAGGGTTATCCACTGGGATTGTGGCGAACTTGTCCTGACAACCGCTGTGCGAAGCGAATGCAGCACCTGATGAGTACCTCTTTGAAGCTTGAAACATGAGGAATCGTGCTATTCTGACACTTTTTTACCGCTGAATTGGACACATCGACGCACTCCACCTCATAACCCATTTTAACAAAAAACAGGGCATTTCGTCCATTCCCCATTCCTAAATCTAGCACTGGACCCTGTGCAAACAGTTTCTGATATTCTATAAGTGCCCAATCTGGCTCGACACGCCAGTTCGTAAAGAGGGCTTGGTATGCCTTTATCCAAGCTTTATCAGGTGACGGCACGTTGGTATTCCTCGTATAACCTAAGACTGGCTGTCCTCAAAAATCTCTACGAACTAATCTGATGAAATATAATATTCCTAGCGTTGGTTAGTACTGGAAAATTCAAAGACGTGAAGCACAAGACTACAGAAAAGACCAAGAAAGTTCATTTAAGAAATCAAAAAGCAGGATATTTTAAACGATTATCGAGGAAGAGATTTTAATAGGAGTTAGATTTCTGCAACGTATATTCGATTGTTGAAGGTGCTGATACGTCGGAATCGCCAACAAAATCGGGTGATAATCACCTAAAAGGAACCGATCAAAGTACAAACAACAATCAATCTGAAGATGGGGAGACAGATCAACCGGCCCCGAGGTTTAGGCGGTTCACAATAGCCCTGAATCAGTGGTTTAAGAGACGCGGATTAGATATCAGCACGAAACGTTTGATTCGCCTGAACATATTGGGCGTTGTAATCGGTTTGCTGGCAGGATTAGGAGCAGTCGGATTTCGTTATCTGATTGAAATCATGATCTTTTGGTTTGATTTTTTGGGGCAATTCGGTTTCTTTGTTGGTACGCTCTGGGTTCCCATTGGATTGGCAATTATTCCGATACTCGGTGGATTGGTGGTGGGGTTTCTTACGACAAAATTTGCACCGGAAGCTGAAGGACATGGCGTCCCTGAGATTATGACCGCAATTGCGCTGAATCAAGGCAAAATTCGTCCGCGAGTCCCACTTATCAAAGCCATTGCTTCCGCATTTACCATTGGGTCAGGGGGAAGTGCCGGGGCAGAAGGCCCCATTGGTCAAATTGGTGCCGGCGTCGGATCAAGCCTTGGTCAAGTATTGAAGCTCACTGAGCCCGAATTACGAGTACTGACCGTGTGTGGGATTTCAGCAGGTATAGCAGCAATCTTTAATGCCCCCATTGGCGGCGCACTCTTTGGTTTGGAAGTGGTGTTAATTGGCATCGAAGCCATTGCCGTCATCCCGGTACTCTTATCGACGGTCGTGAGCACCTCAGTAGCGTCATGGTTTTTTGGACTGGATCCATGGTTCACAGTTCCCCAATACTTTGTCCCGTACAGTTGGGAACTAGTACTCTTCATTGTTCTCGGATTACTATTAGGGTTATTCAGCATCGTTTGGGTGAAAGTTCTCTATTCCACAGAAATATTGTTTAAACGAATACAAATTCCCCGAATGCTCAAAGCAGCGTTGGGCGGTGTCGTCGTCGGGATAATTATCATGTGGTTCCCACAGACAGCCAGAGTAGGCTACGAATGGATAGAATATGCGGCAATGGGATTTCTAGCATTTGGACCGATGCTCATATTGATGGTGATGAAGCTCTTCAACACCTCTGCCGCCATTGGTTCGGGAGGAT
>JABXGX010000138.1 GCA_016550405.1 archaeon
CAAGCTGCTCGATGCCCAGAGTTCGTGCGAGGAAAGCGTGCTCGCGCGTCTGACCACCAGCACCCACGCCAGCTTCAAACTCACCCTTACGCGCTGAAACTACTAGAATTGCAGCATCAGCTTGACTAGCTCCGGTAATCATGTTTTTAATGAAGTCAGCGTGACCCGGAGCGTCAATTATCGTGAAGTAGTGTTTCTGAGTCTCAAAGCGTCGGAACGCAAGGTCAATGGTCAGTCCACGTTCTCGTTCTTCTTTGAGACGATCCATCACGTAAGCGAACTTGAAGGATCCTCGATCCATCTCTTCGGCCAGCTTCTCGAGCTTTGCCATCTCTTGTTTCGACAATGCTCCAGTCTTGTAGAGCATGTGGCCCATCAACGTTGATTTCCCATGGTCAACATGGCCTATAATGATCAAGTTGAGGTGTGGTTTCTTTTCGGACATTATTCGTTCAACTCGTTTGTGCTAACTTAAGCTGGCATAAAATATGCAAGTGAAGGCAGTTCAAGCGGGGCGTATAAAACTCTTTTGGCGTTATTGGTTCTAAGAAGGTTGCAAGAGACGGGTAGGCAGTGTGTGGTAGAATTGGGGAAGGAACTTGGTTGAGAGGATTACCTGGCGGAAAGTGCCATTCGTTCTTTTTCTTCTCTTCGTCGAACAGCGTTACTCCGTGAATCCCCACTAGCTGTTGCTATGAGTTCATCAGCAATTATTTCTTCGATAGCCTCGATGGTGCTGAAGCTTCGGCGCCAGATGCTTTCAGAGATAAACCGGAGTGCGAGATCGATGCGGCGGAGAGGGGCTACATCACAGGCGGTGTGGTAGCTGATTCCTCCATAGGAGATGCGTGTAGTTTCCTCGCGCGGGGCAGCATTTTCAATGGCTTGGATGAGGATTTGGACTGGATTTTGGTTTGAGCGAAGGTGTATGATTTCAAAAGCCGTTCGGACGATACGGATTGTGGTTGATTTCTTGCCAGTAATGAGGCCAGATTGTCGAGCGCTTTGACTGCGACGGCTTGCCCATCCGGGAGTCATGAGGCGGTTGATAAATCGTTCTACGATTGGGACTTGGCGTTTGCCAAATCTTCGGTGTTCATGACGCCCAAAGGTATGAGGAATAATTACGGGTTTTAAGCTGATGTATTTTGCCAGCCCTTGATCGCGGATTTCAATATCTTTTGTGCTCCAGCGGCCAAAGATCTTGATTTCGGGGAGTTTTGTGGTTTCTGGGGGAGATTCTGCAGACATAATTGACACCTAGGGCTAGCGCTGCGGTTTTTCGACTTTTCCGATTATCATGGCATCTAAGGAGGCGCCATTGCATTTTACGACTTTCCAACGAACACCGGGAAGGTCACCAAATGCTCTTCCTCGTGAGCCACCTATTCCCTCGACGATAACCTCGTCATGTTCATCGACGTAAGTGAGGGCGCCATCACCAGGGAGAAAGGCAGTTATTTGCCGGCCATTTCGGATAAGCTGTACACGTACGCACTTACGAATAGCAGAATTGGGTTGCTTTGATTCAATACCCACCTTTTCTAAAACGATAGCCCGTGCTTGTGGGCTTCCCTCGAGTGGGTCGGCTTTTACATCAAGACGAAGCATCCGCCGTTTGTAGTATCGATCTTTCCAGCGGAGTTTCTTGCGCTTCTTCTTTAGCGTTCGGCCAGCGAATTCTCCGGATGGTGATTTTGATCCAGGCAATCTCACATAACCTCGTGATTAATCAGGGTGCTGCGATTCCGTAAAGGAGCTTAAAACTTTTGTCATCTATCTGGTGAAGCAATAGTTATTCAGAAAGTTCAGGTGTCGGTTCAGCAATAATTATCGCATCGATTCCGTGATGTCTCTTTGCCAGAAGACGAGCACGCTCGATATTTCGTCCATTGCGACCAATGACTCGGCCACGATTTTCACTATTCACGGTAACGACCGCGACTCGGCGTCCCTTGGACTGTTCTTGGACATTAACGGTTGTGACCTTTGCAGGTGCTAGGGCGTTTCGTACAAAGAGTTCAGGGGTGTCTGCAGCTTCTACAACATCAATGTCTCGTTTAAGCATTGTACGAGCTCGTTTTATTGTCATACCACGACGACCAATTGCTAACCCCAGATGACCTGGACTGACGACGAAAATGATGCGTTCGCCATCTTGGTCGACAATACAGTCTTTGACTTCAGCACCAGTGATGTCGCCGAAGAGCGCCATCAGCTTGATTTCTTCCATATTTAGTTTGATGTCAGAGGTCGTCACTTTTTGCTCGCTCCAGTTAGAGCAGTTATATCTGCATCCCCTGGTTCTAAGACGGCCATAGCTGCCACCATATGGGGGCGTCCACATATTTGACCGAGGTCCCAACTATTACTTCGATATTGATGGATTGGTATTTGGTTTGCTGTAGCTAGTGTGTTGATTTCATCTTTTACACCGTTTGGTGCATTTGCTGCAAGAATTACTAATCGCGGCGAACTAGTTCGAAGTAAGTGGATTGTTCGGTTTGCACCAAATACGGTTTTTCCTGATTTTACAGCCAACCGAATTGCAGTTTCAGCATCCATTAAGGATCACTTTTTCCTATCAGATTTTCATTCGCAATGCATCTTGTAACTAAGTGTGCAACGTATCGTCGCATATAAGGGCTACGGAAGATAATTGCGGCTCTGCGAGAATTTCAACGCTTCCTTTTAAGTTCTATGCACGCCCCGTTATAGTTCTCATGAACTGTGTGTTGTAACGTTTGTTGAAAAATTACCATGCAAGACTGAATGGATCATTTCTTTTTCGCTGCACGAGGAGGACTCATGAACAAATCAATTGCTCCAGTTCCAAGAGGAATCGATTGCCCGATAATTACATTCTCTGTAATCCCTAGAAGATTATCCTCTTCACCCATAATACTGGCCTGGATGAGATGGCGCACGGTTACTTCGAACGCCGCACGAGCCAAAACACTTGATTGTTCACCGCTAATTCCATGGCGTCCAATTTGGCGAATTTCACCAGTAGCCGTCATGAGATCTGCCACAAGCATGATATGGCGAATATCAACATCGAGGCCTTGTTCGTCGAGAACATCCTTTGCTTCATTGATGATGACTTGCCGAGCTGCTTCAATACCGAGAGTTTCTGCGATTTCATGGATGTGATTTGAGACTGTCCGGGTTGTGTCAACGCCCTTGGTGCGTAGAACCCCTTTAAGGTTCGTGCCCTCAGTATAAAGAACCCATTCTGGACCTTCCTTTTTAATTAGAACCCGTTTAACACCGTCTTGACCTTTAATGAGCCCATTTCGAACTTTTTCAAATGTTTTTTGGAGTTTTGCCATGTGCATGGCTTCTTCGCCTTCACGTAGTTCTGGGGCGACGACGATTCGGTTTCCGTCTTGTGAGACTTCCCCAAGCGTAGGTCGAGCGTTAGCGAGTCTTTCAGCAATTTGCTCAGCTGTCGTTCCTTTATCTTCTAGCAGATTGGGGTCAAGATTAACAACGATACCCCCTTCTGCAAGATCGATTTCCACAGTTTCTGCGACACGTTCAACACGAGTTTGTTCTATTTGCTGTGCAATATTTCGTGCCAGTTTTTCCTTCTCGCGGTGTTCTTCATCAAGATACACATTCATTGTAGGAGTTGAAGGATTGCGACGGGCATCAACTATTTCAATGAGCCGTGGAAGTCCGAGAGTGACGTTAAATTCTGCGACACCAGCAAAGTGGAAGGTCTTGAGTGTATTGTGAGTTACAATACCTTCACTTGTAACAAATGTCTCAAGACCATCAACTGAAAAATCATAAACCCATTCAGTGGGGGATGGAATTAATTCTAATCGGGTTATTTCATCCCAAAACACTCCGCTTTGATAGGCTCTTTGAAGGATTTGCAGTTGGTTTTTAATGTTAATTTTCTTCTTCAACGCAATTTCAGAAAATGTGGTTATGTATCTGGCTAAGGTTTGACGCCCAATTAGCTGGGTTCTTGAATACTTCCTAATACTTGCAGCTAAAGATGATCGAGCCGGAATTTTCAATATTTGGCTAATTTCTTTTAATAGAGTACCAAAATTCGGAACCACATCTATTAGGTCATAGGTGACGCTTTTCTGATGATTCTTTTCATCCTCGGAATTGGCAAGCAGTGCTAATAGTGTTCGTTTTTCGGTAATATCAAAATTCACCAAGTCACGAAATTGCGATGCAAACTTTCCTGGTATTTTTAGCCAGTAATGAGCTTGGTCATCACTATTTCCAGACGAATACTTTGATGTTTGGATCCCAAGTCGTGAAAGAAGTAAGCATATTCCATCTCGCAATTCCTTTGAACTAGAACTTGCCCTAATGTATGTTCTTTCAAGGTTTACATTTCCATCTCCATCAAAATACGCTTTAAGAAGAGCACCGATGAAACTATCATCGCAATTTAGCGCCCATTGAGGTACATGTTTTTCATGTGCTCCCTTTCCACACATTTTATCAAAAAGCCTAGCCAAGAGTGTGGAATATATCACAACTGAGGTGCTTGGACCGTAAGCACCTGTACCCTTCACCGTTTTGTAGTGTAAGCCAAGTCTTTCAGCAAATTCGATTGCACGATTTCTATAATTTTCGTCTGAATTTGTAATTGAGATAAAGGTACCCAAGTTTGAGCCTTCTGCTAAATAGGCCCCAATAAACCAACCGGTTAAGGTGTCAAGCTCTAAGACTTCCGGGATTCTCGTGTGTTCGCTATGTTGGTTCTTGGGATACAAATAGCCAGAAACCAATGTTTGGGTTTTACCAGTATCCAAAGCAGTCCTAAGACCATCTACGCCAACAGGAATTGAAACTTCATCTAAGTGCTGTAACCAATCTCTCCCCGTTTCTTCACGAATCTTAGCCGCGTTTTCTAATTCAGAGCCAAACCAAATTTCATTCCTTGGAAGATAGATGTGAATAGGTAATTCTTTTAGCGGATTTTCCGATGGGAGTTTCCAAACGACTGGAATTCTATCTCCAATCTTCAAATCCTTCCCTTGAATTGGTCGTATTGCATTATTTTCACGAACAACAAATGAGTGAGACAAAGTGGCTGTTATCGATCTTCCGCTTCTAGTTAAAATTTTGAGAAGTTCACCTTTCGGTAAATGGCGACTGACCTGCACTAATTGCTTCCAATAAATTTGTTCATCATTCCCAAGAGAAGGAACAGATATCTCTAATTCACTTGGAATATTACAGATTTCAGATGAAGTTAGATTGGATGAATTATCTGCGGGGTTTATTCGTGTAATTAATTCATCTACAAAGTCCCCAATCGAAACAATGCTTGATACACTTCCTTGGCGAATAATCACTTCCTCAGTACCGGGAATACTCATCTGTGTTCCTGGTTCGCCAATTGATTGGGCAGCCACAGCGCCAACGGCTTCACCGGGTTCAACTAGTGAGTCAGCGTATGCAACTTCAACTTGTTTGATGATTTTATTAAGCTGGTTTTGTGTGATTTTTTGATCTATTAATCGATCACGTAGTTTTTGAAGAACGAGGGGGGGAATCATGCCGCGTTTTCGGAGTTGACTGAGTTTGGCATCAATTGCTTTGGTGGTAATAGCTTTGGATGTAGTCATTCTGTATCACTTCTCCTCACTAAGAACACGTTCAATGATTACATCTAGGTTCACAGCTTTGCCATGATCACTCCGTGCAGGATCGACACCATCTTCGCCATATTTGAATTGGATAATCTCTCCCGTTGAGTTTCGAACTGTGCCATCATATTCGACTTTGATGTCTTGGAGTGCATTGATGAGCCGGCGTTGCATGTATCCACTGGTACTAGTCCGTACAGCAGTGTCTACGAGGCCTTCTCGACCACCCATAGCGTGGAAGAAGAATTCAATGGGATTCAATCCTTTTCGATAACTGGCTTCGACAAACCCTCGTGCCTGTGGCGATAGGTCGCCTTGAGTGAAGTGAGGTAGTGTTCGTCTCCGATATCCTCGAGAGATTCTTTGCCCGCGGACAGCTTGCTGTCCCACACTAGCGGCCATTTGTGCAAGGTTGAGAGGATTTCCCTTTGCCCCGGTTCCAGTCATAATCACGGCATGTTTATCTAGTCCTAGTTGTTGTTCGGCAACTTCACCAGCTTCGTCACGAGCACGAGCAAGGATTTCAATCATTTTCATCTCAAAGGTTTCTTCAAGTGAGCGACCAGGAAGCCGTTGGAGTTCATCAGCCTCATATATTTGGACTAGTTGGCTTCCTTCTTGCTCTGCATCGGAGAGAATTTGTTCAATCCGACGTATTGCGGTTGGTGAAAGAATAACATCGTCAATTCCCATACTAAAGCCCATGTTAGTGATCAGCACCACTAATAGTGGGCAAATTGCATCGAGGAATCTTCGAGCCGCGGCGTTACCGTAATCTTTTGCGATTCGGTGAAGGACGCTTTCAGGTTGTGCGGCACCAATCGCCTTTTTGTCAATTACCCCGGCAAGGAGTTGTCCATCACGAATGAAGACGTAAGCATCATACGGACAAGCCTCTTTTTCACAGACATCACATTTCTGGCAGATTCGCGCTTTCAACGAAAGGTTAAGACCCTTCGGGAGTAACATACTGAAAATTTGCTTTCCAGTCCACATCGGTTCGGGATCAATAATGGTGGGTGGTGGGAGGTCCTCACGATATCCCGCGGATGCAAGAAGCTGACAGGTCTGGCGTTTGTTGAAAACAGAATTCTTTCGAGTGAGTAAGAACGCAGACGAGATGTAGTCTTGGATTCCTCCAATGATTGGACCTCCATAACGTGGACTCAGAATCTGTTCCTGTACAAGCATCAATATTCGTGCTTCAGCCCGAGCTTCTTCACTTTGTGGGACATGAAGGTTCATTTCGTCACCATCAAAGTCGGCATTATATGGTGGGCAGACGACGAGGTGGAGCCGGAAAGTCCGATATTTCATTACTTTCACCTCGTGAGCCATAATGGACATCCTGTGAAGCGATGGTTGACGATTGAAGAGGACAATGTCGCCGGACCTCAGATGTCTTTCAATAACATAGCCGGGTGCTAATCCATCAGCATTTGTTTTTCGATCTTTCACATAACGGAGATCGATACGTTTACCATCAGGACGGACGACATAATTACAGCCAGGATAGCCTTGTGGTCCTTTCAAGACCAGTTCTCGCATATCTTCGATATTCCATTCAGTGACGCGCTCAGGAACTGTTAGGGTCTTGGCAATTTCTGTGGGAACCCCAACTTCGTTGATGGATAGGTTGGGGTCGGGTGAAATTACCGTACGAGCAGAGAAGTCGACACGTTTGCCTGAGAGGTTGCTTCGAAATCGTCCTTCTTTACCCTTTAGTCGCTGAGCTAGTGTTCGTAGGGCACGGCCTGATCGATGGCGAGCCGGTGGAATGCCAGAAACTTCATTGTTGAAGTAAGTTGTTATGTGGTATTGTAGAAGTTCCCAGAGGTCTTCTACAATGAGCTGGGGTGCTCCGGCTTCAATATTTTCTCGTAGTCGTTGATTAATTCGGATTACATCAACAAGCTTGTGGGTGAGGTCATCTTCGGATTTTACTCCAGATTCTAACGTGATAGAGGGACGAACAGCAACAGGAGGTACGGGTTGGACGGTTAGAATCATCCATTCGGGTTTAGAGACACGGGTATCGATTCCCATGAGGAAATTATCATCAGGAGTTATGCGTTCAAGTCGGTCACGAATATCAGTGGGAGTCATCCGGACGCTGCCTTCCATTTTCTCCTCATAGAAAGTGGTTGGCTTTTCGAATTTGATTTTATATTGTTCAGCCTCACAGTGGGGACAAGTTGTAGCCTTTCCTGCTTCTTTGAGGACTTCATCAGCAATTTCTTGGTCAAGATGGTTGTATCTCTCATAATGAGCATCCATTTTTTCTTTGAACTTCTGCCATGATTCATCTTTCAGTTTTAGTCGAGCACAACGTCGACATAGAGCCTTAAGGAATTTTTTGATTTGTTTGGCAAAGCTCACATGGACAACTGGTCGAGCCAATTCGATATGTCCGAAGTGACCAGGGCATTCGCCAACGCGGTTTCCACAGGATTTACATCGTTGACCGGGTTCAATAGTACCTAATTTGGGGTCCATGAGCCCTGAGGAAATAGGAAGACCGTCTTCGTCGTAAGTGTCAGCGGTAATAACCTGTGTGACACTCATCTTGCGAATGATTTCCGGTGAGAGCAGCCCAAACCAGACACTGCCAACCTGCTTAAGTGGATGTGAAATTC
>JABXGX010000003.1 GCA_016550405.1 archaeon
TGGTTCCGTGACCAGTTTGGATATGAAGAGAAACGACTTGCGAAACTTCTTGATGCAGATGCATATGAGCTAATGGATGAACAAGCAAAACAGTCACCACCAGGGGCAAGGGGAATTGTCGTATTACCCCATTTCGTGGGAGCAGGCGCTCCTCATTGGAACCCAAAGGCACGGGGAGTCATTTTGGGACTAGCCTTAGGTCATTCAAGATCAGATATTATTCGGGCGATAATGGAAGGAACGGCTTATGAAGTGCGAGAAAACCTCGAAATCATGAAGAGCATCGGGATTTCCCTAAAGGAACTTCGACTTACTGGTGGGGCTACAAGGAGTGCATTATGGAATCAAATCCAGTCAGATGTTACAAACCTTCGGGTTCAACGGAGTCAAATAGAAGAAGCAACAGCGTTAGGAGCTGCCATACTCGCCGCGAAAGGATGCGGAGTATATCGCGAAGTAAGCCAAGCAGCAGAAGCAATGGTTTCGATAGGTGAACAGTATAGCCCCTCTAAAGAGTTGACTGACCGATATAATTCACTGTATACTATTCATACTGATGCCTATCAGGCATTAGAGAAGGCAAAGGTTTTTTCACAACTGAGCACCCTTGACCACTGAACATTAATGACAGAGCTTCAATTGCGTTATGGAAACGACCATGTCCATCTGACTATTCCTGAAAACAATATCGGAGAAATTATTCAACCACGAAAACAGCAAGCCTCCACAGACATCGCGGGAACCCTTCAAAAAGCCCTTGAAAATCCAGTAGGTCGCAGTTTAAAAGAAACAATTGAGAACCGTCATGTCTGTGTCCTTGTCGAAGATGGAACCCGTGCAGAACCTCATGAAATTATCTTAGAAGAGCTATCTTCCCATCTTGAACCAGCTAAGCAGTTGACTTTTATGATTAGTACTGGTTCACATGAGCCGAATAGTGTACGAAATCAAGAGATAACCCAAGCAATTGAGAAGAGCTGTAAGGCAAATAACCTTGATCCCTTCCAAATTATTGTTCATGATGCACTTAAATCCCAGTGTAAGCTTGTAGGAACTACAAGCCGTGGAACGGAGGTTCGGGTCAACGAAAAAGTGCTAAAAATGGATGCCTTTGTCGTTGCCGCGGATATGAAAAACCATTACTTCGCTGGCTACTCCAATGTTCTCAAAAACTTCCTTCCAGGAATCTGCGACTTCAATACGATAGAAGCGAATCATAGTCTAGCCTTAGACCCTGAGTCAACCTTTGGTCGCCATCCGTTTCATCCAGATTTAAACCGTCGAAATAACCCTGTGGCTGAGGATATGCTGGAGGGGATGAACATGATTCTGGCAAATCGTCCAGTATTTCTGTTGGCGATGGTGACCAGTGGTCCCTATATCATTTGGTCGCAAAGCGGCGAGATGCAACCAGTCACCAGCGAAGGATTCCAAGTCATCGATAAAACTGCTTCCTTCACCGTTCCAGTAACAGACCACATTATCGTCACCCCCGGAGGAAATCCGCAAGATGAAAGTCTTTACAATGCTCAACGGGGGTTAGAACTGACAAAGAATGCCGTACAAGACAATGGCGAAATTTTGCTCTTAGCTGAATGTCCGAAGGGTATAGCTCCAACCCCTAAAGCCCGCGAATTCTTCTATGATTATCTGATTATGCCGCTCCCGGAAATGATGGCTAAAATTCGAGACCATTATCGCCTCTACACCCATAAGAGTTGGAAATTCGGCGAACTAATCCAACGACTAAAGCGTGTCTGGCTATACACGTCCCTTAATAAAAACCAGGTTGAAACCGCCCATATTTATTATGCCCCAAACCCCCAGAAAATTGTGGACTCATGGTTGCAATCCAATTCGTCGGCGAAAATTCATATCTTTCATGAGGCGAATAAAATCGCTGTTTATGGAAGAAAATAAAAAACAGATACGTATTTTGCATTCACAAGAACTCGAATATGTGCCGACTTAAATTATTTCAGAAGCAAACGTTAAGAACCGTTTCTGTGTTATATACTCGGTAACAATCCTGGGAGCTAACTGATGCCTGTCGTCTACACTTATTGTGAAAAATGTAAGGCGTACATCGCAATAGACGTCCAGCCGGATATCATTCAGAGGCAAAACGTCTTTCCGTTTCCCTACTCATACGTGCATGGAGAACCTTCCCATGTGATTACAATTTACTTGGACCAGGATCTTGTTGAACGAGGGCATGAAGTATCAGAAATCCACGCAGGTAACCAAGTCGAGGTTACTCAAACCGAACCAGGTGCGGCTCCACAGCCCCCTACACCTAGTCCAAGACCAATGGTTGGAACCAAAAGTCGTCGAATTGTTCCTCGAGTAATCGCAGACTTGGAGAAGCAAAAATTGTCGATTACGGAGTTCCGAATGCTTAGTTTATGTGATGGTAAAGCGACGCTCCAAGAGATTGCCGAGAAAATGGGATTACAGTTCTTCATTGCAATGCGGATGTTGTTAGATCTCCAGAAACGAAAACTTGTAGATTTCGAAAAACGAGTCTGAATCAACCAAAAGGAACGAATGATTCATAACGCTAGTTGTCGAGTAAAAATATGTGGTGAATTACTATGGGTGTCAAAGGTTGGATTGGCTGGCACTTTAAAATGCAAAAAACCTCACTGAACGCTTTCCAGGCCTTAGTCGCAGCAGTGATTGATGATGTGCTGCAGAGCAGCAAGGGCGATATTAGCTTTGCAAACGAGAAACTATTGCGGTTAGGTACCGCTATGGCTGAAACTTTGCTATTTGAATACAGTGATACAATCGGACAACATGCGACAACCTTTGATGGATTTCTTGATACATTCACTTTAGCTACTCGTGTAATGTTGGGTAGAGCTTTTGACAACGCCTTCTATGACAAGGCCGAAAGAAAAATCGTCTATGTTTTTGAAGATTGCCCGATTTGCCAGAACATCCGTATGTCTGATGAGTTTCATGGTCTCAAATATTGTAACATCCTCAGTGGCGTCTTCCAACACGTTCTAACATTGCGTGGCTTCAATAGCGAATGCGAAGAAGTGCAATGCCGAACGTGGGGAGATGATGCATGTATTTGGGAGCTTCGCGAGAAATAGAATCAATTCGCACCACTGATATTCCATTCCAAAAGCTGATTTTGTAGCTTTGGAGGAAAGTTTGATAAGTGAACCGATTAGAGAGACACGGTGAAGTGAACATCGTGTCAAAAAAGACATCGGCGATTAGTGGGTTTTATCGTCTTTCCATCCCTGAGCGGATTGAGAAATTACGTACTTTTGCGGATTTAAAGGACGAAGATGTTTCCATCTTAGAAGCCTTCGGGTCCTTAGATTCAGCCACAGCGGATCAGATGATAGAAAATGTTGTGGGTTCATATGCGTTTCCTCTGGGTATTGCGACAAATTTCAAGATTAACGGAAAGGACTATCTTATTCCCATGGCACTGGAGGAACCCTCAGTGGTAGCAGCTGCATCTAACGCAGCTCGAATGGCCCGAGAAACTGGGGGCTTCACAGCGACTACAACCGATCCAGTTATGATCGGACAAATCCAAGTCACTGATATTCCTGATTTAGAAAGTGCTCATGCGTCCTTGATTCAGCAGAAAGCAAGCTTGCTCAAAGTCGCAAATGCACAAGACCCTGTTCTTGTCAAGTTTGGGGGAGGAGCCCGTGACCTTCAGATTCGAAAAATCGACACGATAATGGGACCGATGTTGATTCTTCACCTTTTAGTCGATGCTCGTGATGCAATGGGGGCAAATGCGGTTAACACCATGTGTGAAGCCCTTGCCCCCTTAATCGAGGATTTTACCAAAGGAAAGGTGTATTTACGAATCCTTTCGAATCTCGCCATTCACAGATTAGCACGTGCAGAAGCAATCTTCCCAGCACAAGCACTTGGGGGAACAAAAGTTGTGGAAGGCATTCTGAAAGCCTATGCCTTCGCCCAGGCAGATCCGTATCGTTGTGCGACGCATAACAAGGGGATAATGAATGGCATCGATGCGGTGCTGCTAGCTACGGGACAAGATTTTCGCGCAGTGGAAGCAGGAGCTCATACGTATGCAGCCACACAACATGACGGGTATCAATCCCTTACCCAGTATGAAAAGACAGCAGAAGGTGATCTCAGAGGTACAATTGAACTCCCTATGGCAGTTGGATTAGTTGGAGGAGCAACACGAATCCACCCTGTCGCGCGGTTATGTGTAAAAATTCTAGGTGTCAAAACCGCTACGGAGCTTGCCCAAATCATCGTCAGTGTAGGTCTTGCCCAAAACCTCGCAGCTTTGCGCGCCCTCAGTCAGGAAGGAATTCAAACAGGACATATGAAGCTTCATGCTAGGAACCTCGCTGTAGCAGCGGGGGCATCGGGAGATGAAGTAGATCAGGTTGCTAAGAAGATGATTACAGATAAACGGGTTCGATATGATCAAGCTGAAGAAATCCTCGCTGAGCTTCGAAAGAAAAAGGTGTGACACAACAATTTCTTATAGACCTCATTACTTCATATGTAGTGGAGACGCCCAATGTGTGGCTGCACAAGGGTGACACAGGCTCTTGCGGTGATATGCTGAATGAAGCAATACCTTGGGATGATTGAAATACTCGGTGAAGGGGGCGAAATGCAACCCCTACACTGGAACCCGAATCACCTTGTTGATGCTCGCGCTATCCTCATCGTTGATGAAGCCGAGGGTATCGTATGGGTTTGGTTAGGACGAGGAACCTCGATGCTCCAACGAACAATAGCCCTTCGGCAAGCGCGTTTTATCATGAAAAATGGTACACATGTGAATGAAACCCATTATGGCACCAAATGCACAACCTTCATCGAGGTGCCTGGCGATCTAAAGAATCCAAAAGCCTCACTGTTACAGAAACTTCTCGAAACGCACCAAAAGACCTCAGATTTTCTTGTGGTTATTGAGGAAGAAGAACCAATCTCTACTTTTGAAGAAACCTTCCAAGATAAAGTTGAGGTTATTGAACAGACCATCGTACCTGAACCTGTCCGTAAAGTCACGCCGATTCGGCGACGAATTCTGACCTATGAGGAACAGCTTGCATCAAAGGTTCTTTTTGCTGTTACCGATTGTTATGGACAAGCGAATTTGAGCCCAATTGGTCCTAATGAATTTCAGGTCTCTGTCATTCGATTGCAATTACGATTTTTCTGCCAAGGTGAAGCGATTCTTTTCTCAGAGATCCGAGCAGCCTCACAGGAAGATATTGATGCATTTGTCCGATGTTTCGGTCAACAACCACAATTAACCGCAGAAGCCCAATTGATAGTCGCATCACCTGGACTCACCTCAGAAGCAGCGCCTGTTGAAGATTCCAAACAGGGTTCAGTGGTCGAATCAATGCGTGAGCAATTATCGCAGCTATCGCATAATCCTCAAAACGAAGAGGAAAAAGCTGCGCTTGAAGAAAATGAGGAAAAAGCTGAAAAAGAGGAGGAGAAAGGCGGATCCACTGATTTCGAATTGTTCAGTTAACTTTCACATTTTTCATCCCAGCCATAGGAGCCTTAGCCATTGGAACTCACTATTTATGGTGCAGGACAAACCGTTACAGGGAGTTTATTTCAAGTAAAAACGCAATCAACATCGTTTCTTATTGATTGTGGACTTTTTCAAGGCAATCCTGCAGAACAAGTTAAACGGAATTTAATTTTAGATTTTGATGCATCGAAAATCGATTATGTGATTTTATCGCATGCCCATTTAGACCATTGCGGGCGTTTACCAATTCTGGTACGATCTGGTTTTCGTGGTCCAATCTATGCCACCTCTGCAACCGCGGAACTTTGCGCGCTTCTTCTAAGAGATGTTGCAAAAAGTGAAGAAGAAGACGCATCACGAGCTCGAATCCGTCGAGAGTCAACGAAAAAAAATCAAGAATATGATTTCCCACCACTATTTACCACTCATGACGCTGACCAAGTGATTAAGCAGTTGCGTGTGACCAAATATGGAGTAAAGAAAAGTCTCCCTGGAAATGTGACACTCCAATTTCGCGACGCAGGGCATATTCTAGGATCTGCGATTACTGAAATGTGGGTTGAGGAACGAGAGAAAGTGATTCATCTAGTGGATTCAGGTGATATCGGGCGTAAGAGTGCGCCTATTATAAGGGACCCTGATTTTCCTAGTTCGGCTCGGTATTTGCTCTGTGAATCCACTTACGCAAATCGCACTCATGAACTCCTATCTAAGACCATCAAACGCGTTGAACGCATCATTATCAAAGCCTATCGGCATCGAAGCCATATACTGGTCCCTGCCTTTGCTATCGGACGGACACAGGCCCTAATATATGCACTAAATCTTCTCGTTGAAAACACGAGGGTTCCTGTCATCCCTGTGGCAATAGATTCACCGCTAGCAATAAAGGCAACAGAGATATTCAAACGACACCGCGAATGCTTTGATGATGAAACCTGGGATCTGATCGAGTCAGGTGACGCACCCCTTGATTTCAAAGGCCTCCAATATGTAGAACGCCAACATGAAAGTGATAACCTAAGTCTCCAACGAGGTCCAATCATGATTATCGCTGGTTCAGGAATGATGAATGGTGGTCGTATTCTGAGGCATCTGTATCGGCGAATTGAAGACAACAATACACATGTCATAGTAATTGGATTTCAAGCCCCAGGAACCCTTGGTCATCGAATAGTCCATGGAGCCCGAACGGTTACAATCTATGGAAAAAGAAAACGAGTCAAGGCTCAGCTTGAGCGATTATATGGATTTTCGGCCCATGCAGACAAAACTGAGCTACAGGCGTTTCTTTCCGGGCTTCGTAAAGATCCACCCCAAACGGTCTTCTGCGTACATGGAAGCCCACAAGCTTGTAGAAGTCTAGCAAAAACGGCTCAACGTCTTTTAGGAGTTCCCGCAATAGCTCCTCGAATAGGACAGCGGTTTATTCTTGCATAAATCGAAAGATTCGAACCTTAAGCGTGGGTGGACACTTTTTCTACTCGGAGCCATGGATTTTGGCGTGTGAACTCAAAAAGCGACTGCGTGAATCGTTCCAAATCATCGAGTTCGATAACAAAATTAAACCGTCCATCTCCTAGAGGTAATTTGCTGATAATCCGTCCATGTTGGTTGAGGAGGAGATTAATCCACCCTGTTTTTGTTGCGTTTTCCTCACGGGAAGAACCTCGATAGGAAAGGGAGATATTTGCCTTCATCGGATAGCCTCACCAGTTTGTCTTTTCCTGGCATTTGAGCCGACTTAAACCTTTCCAAAAGGACGCAGGACGCTTAATTACTGAGACTGTTTGGAAGGTATCTAGGTTGAAGGCAAGTGAAAGGCGCCAAAATAGTATGCAACTAAATCATAAGCGATATCGAAGCTCCAAAACGCTACTGCGTGAAAGATTGGCAACCAGCCGAAGAAAGGGAGAAGTAAGACAGTGATTTTTAGTATTGGACGATGAGCAGAAAGACGATAAAGCCATTTGTTCTGAATCTTTGAAGACGCTGAGTGCAGCAGCTCATCCAGTGCAGAAGTAAGGATGACCAGCACCAAAGTAGGAAACACGAGCAGGAGATTATTTGGTTCTAGAATCCGGAATAGGCTGATGGGTAAAACCAGCACTGTAAGAGTAACGAAGTATTTATTGTCAACCTTTCTGGTGATTATCAATCCCAGTAACAGAGCTAACACAAGGACTGCTGTGTAGACATCAAAAAACATTAGAAAATCGATGAGAATGACTAGCCCAGTGGTAACTATCCAGATATGGAGTGGGCGAAATGCTGACAGAGCAGTTGTGTCAGCCACGTGGTCGATGAGTTTAACACCCACACCTATGATGGTATAGGACACCACTAGCACTAAAATAAAAAGAAAAATACTCATGCTTTCAGCCTAGAATCGTAGTTGGATTATCCAGCGAGGGATTTGAGTTCATGGGCAACTAAGTCTTTGAGTTTTTTTGGTGTCTTGGGATCCCATTTGAAGGATAATCTGCCTTTAGATCGGGTCATTTTGTGGGCAAGTCCGTCAACGCCTTCAATAATAATCTCCTCAGAATCCCCTTTACTCTTGTATTCAATGTGTACTTGCTGATGAACTCGAATAATTGCCATAAGGGCAGCTTCCAAATCTAGTTTCGTAGATTTCTTTGGAGTGGTGGGAGTTGGTGTAGCGACACTAGGTTGAGCGGATGCTGTTTCTGTGGGCGTAGTAGCCCTGGTGGCCACTGGAGCTGTTGGCGTTCCTCCTTGGAGGTGCCCGATAATCAGTGTGCCTTTCGGATTTGGCTTCGAACTAATTTCCATAGGCGATTCTAAGAGGGCGATTAAGTTTGAGTAATTGTTTGAGGTAGTCGGGTCTTCCATCGCATCCTGGTCGATGACAACAAGTGAAAATCCACGACCTAAGACTTCATCCCCAATTCGTTGGCCTTCTAAGGAGATTTGTTCGGCTTTCGCTTTGGCTACGCGACGTTTATCGTATTGAATTCCACTACCCATCCAAAACCATAAAGCCTTATTTTGTTCATCGACTACTGCAATACAAATATCTCCTCGCAACTTGCGGGCCCCTGGACGGATAGAGCGGACAAATCCTAATCCACCAATTTCCAACATCATAACACGTGTCATCAGCATAGCACTCCAAGCATCATATTCAAGTTGAAGCTTGATCTTGTTTGAGATAATTCCAACCCTGAATTCGCTACCATAGTGTTGGTTTCTACACTATTCTACTCAGGGTCCGATTTAGAATTTGTTAGCGTATTTATTAACTTGACTCTGAACCTGAGTTGAGTAGAGTATCTGATACAATTCCTGCAAAAAAATGATATAGTCAAGAATTAGAGGTCTGCTGCCGCTAGGCGGTCTCTGAGAAGACTCAGAATGTCATTTCGTCTTCCCCTGAAATCGTACCGTTGGAGAAAGTGTACTGAATCATGGCTGACTTCGAGTTGACAAATGATTCCTTCAGGGTCTTCGATTGAATATCGTGTGCCTTCTTCAATTTTAGTTGCACTTACATAACACCTGGGAAAAAAGTCAAGGATTGAAGCGATGAGAATACCAACGCGGATTACTCCTAGATCCTGTAATTCACGGGTTGGTTTGGGAGCAACGGTTTCTGCCGCTGAAGGAGGGGGAGCTGGGGGGGATGTTCGTGGTGTAGCGGCGCTGGGTTTGTCGGAAGGTGCGGGAGTGGGTGGTTGAGCGGGAGTAGGACTCGGTTGTGGGGGTGGAGGACTAGCGGTTGGGGTCCCGCTGAAGCGCCCAAGAACGCCCTCTGTAATTTTGAACTGTTGACCCAGGGTGTGAATGAGTTGGTCATAGTATCCTTTGATTTCGGGGTCATCGAGGACTTCTTGGTCAATGATTTCGATATCGGATACATCACGACCAATTCTGTAAGGGCCCAACTGATATCCTGCACTGACAAGAGAGCGAGCTTTTCGTTGTGCGGCTCGCCGTTCCACCAGAGAGGTTGCGCTTCCCTGCCACAACCAAACCCTTTCCTTCAACTCATCGATTGCAATAACGATGTGGTCTTCGGTCAGAGCCTGGGCAGACAGAGGTAGTGGTTCGATAATGCCTGAGGAAAACTCGAGAAGTAAAACAAATTTGTCCGCCATTGCATCATTACCCGCCGGTTGTTATTCTTTCAGTAACGATTAGTTGTTCTTTATTATGTTACAGACACAATAAGCTTTCTTGTGGTGGGGTGGTAACCTCATATCCGGATTTAGTCACTGCGACGTTAATCTCACTTCTTACACCAAATTTCCCCTTTAGATAGATGCCAGGTTCGACGGATGTTAAGGTGTTAGGGAGAAGAAGACGAGTTTCGGGCATTTCATGACTGTCTAGGTTGGCTCCCCGGCCATGGGACCGTTCATCAATACTATGACCGGTCCTATGTAGAATACTTTTCTCATATCCAGCGGCAATGATAATTTCACGAGCAACTTCATCAGGTATACGGGCGGGAATGTTCGGCTTAATCGCCTGCGTAGCGGCATTGCGAGCTTCTAGAATGGTATCCCAGACGGTTTGTATCTCTGGAGGTGCTTTTGCTCCCGTGTAAGCCATATGTGTGATATCAGCGTAAATAGTATATTTCGCCCAGAGATCAATCATAAGAAGCTGGTTTTTCTTGATTGTGATGTGTTGAGATGTATAATGGGGATTTGCCGCGTTCTCTTGGACAGCTACCATTGGACCGTCATTGAAACTTAATTTTGCTTTATTGAGTTGATCTCGCATGAATTGGGCTACTTGTTCCTCGGTTACAGTCCCAATTCGATCTTTGACAAATTCAAAGGTCAGACCCATTATATTGGTGAGAGTCTTTGCAGCTTCCTTATGCTTCTGCAATTGATCGGGAGTAAGAACTGAATGGATAATTTGCATGAGATTTTCTCCAGTTTCCCAGGTTACTGAGGGGATAGTCTGCTGTAGATGAATGAGTCTTCCAGCGGGGAGAACATCGGTTTGTGGGTTCGCACCATAATTCACAGCAATTCGCTGTAACCCCTTTGTTTGCTTTTTAATAGTCTGCATAAATGCAGCTTGGGTACGAGCATCTAAAATCTGTAGAGAAGAGTCTAAACCGATTAACTCGTTACTTTCGACTGGAGACTTGATAATGGTAATGGGATCAGAGGGCCTGATAAGGATGGCATATAATCGGGAGTGAGGAGCGAGGTCTCCAAGAAGCGCGAGGCCAGTGGGGTCACATCCTCGGAAATCAATTATCAGCCATGCACCCACGTGGGAATCAATCAAATAATTTCGTACGAGCTGTATTTTCTCTGACATACTCAGTATGGGGATGGTCATCTAGTGTCACCTTGTAGGATTCTAGTTTCAAAGACCAAAAAGATTTAGGCGAGATGGTCACGTGCTTTCAGAATCTAGTAGCGTATAATCAATTATAATGTGGAAGTCATGGCTAAGAATTCAGCCCTTGAGAAAGATGAGTTTGGAATTATTCTCGAACAACTGCGGAAAGTCCAAGCCGCCATGCGCGTCTTGATGCGAGGAATTCAGGAAACCCGTAACACGGCTTGGGAATGGCGTGATAAGCGAGATGCCCTCCGAGGAGAGACCCCTGCTGTCCACGAAAAAATGTCCACTCAACGAGAGCGAAGAGATGAGTTGAACGCAGAGGTTCAGCGTCAGAAAATGCTTCGAGATGAGACCAATGAGCAAGCTAGACTCTTGCAGGAGGAATTACAGGAATTACAGGCACAACGCAGCCAACAACGAGATTATGTGCCTTTGGAGGAGTTACAACGCCAATTCCGAGAGCTTGAATGGAAGCAACAAACTACAACGCTTAGCGTAGATGAGGAACGCGGCGTACTTGACGAGATGGTCCGATTATCGAAAGCCATGGAAACAGCACCTAAACAAGATTCCATGCCGATGAACCAATCTGAAGAAATTGAGCAATTGTGGCAGCGGATACAAGATACACGGGATAAAGCTCAAGAACACCATGAGAAGATGATTGCGCTTGTTGAAGAAGCGCAGCAAACTCATGAGGGCATTATGCATTTGTCACAGGGTCTCGGTCCCGCTCGGTCAGAGATTGATGAGGCTCATCAAATGTATGTGCGATGTCTTCAGGAAGCGGATGAAATGCGTGACCGATTAGACGTGCTGCGAAATAAGGAAAGAGACCTAAGAGCACAGTTGGACACAATCCGAAAAGATCGTAAGGCAGAGCGTGAGGCCAGGGAAAAAGCGGCTTTGGAACGGTTAGCAGATCAGGCAAAAGCAAAACAACAGGCTGGACAGAAACTTAGCATGGAAGAGCTGCGTGCCCTGATGGAAGTTGACGGATTATAATAACACAATTGGTGGAATTAGAAAGAACGCTGATAGATGAAATCAACAAGAGCATGAAGTAGCTTCGTTGCATCTTCATTTGGAAAGGCTTTAAGAGCTGTTTTTGCTTCATTCACAAGCTGTTGAGCTCGTTTTTGGACAGTATCGCTTGCCATGGTTTGTTTAAGTAAGGCAATGACCTTCTGAACATCCTTGTCTGTTGGTTGAGGAGATCTTAGAACTTTTAGAATAAAGGACCGATCTTCAGATGAAAGGAGTTGAAGGGCATGTAGAATTACGATGTTGCCGAGTTTGTGTTCATAGATATCTTTGCCTAATTTCTTGCCCAGTTTTTTCTCTTCAGCGAAAAGATCGAGAACATCATCAGCCATTTGAAAGGCGATACCAGCTTTCCATCCGAAGTCGCGTGCCGCTTTCTGAAGTTGTAAAGAGCCACCTGCACAAATGACGCCGACTTCACAGGCTGCACGGAGAAGTGCAGCGGTCTTGTACCCGATCATTGTTTCGTAGTCGGATAAGTTGACGTCACGATAGCGATGTTTTTCGGTGTATTCTTCTTCACTTGGGAGTTGTTCGAAAAGGACGTCGAGTCGTTCACCCTCTACTAGTTCGCGAATTGTATCTGCTATGATTCGTGAGATGGCGGAATGATTGGGGGATTGTAATGACCCTTCTTCAATGGCTTCACGATAGTGTGTTGATGCTAGGATTCCGAAGTTTAACCCGTATTTTGTCCAAGTTGTGGGGAGGTTTCGCCGTACATCGGCATCATCGATAATGTCATCCAAGATGAGTGAGTAGTTATGTATGAGTTCAATGGCTGCAGCCGCGGATAATGCGTCTTCTATCTTCCCCCCTGCAGCCTGACAAAAGAGAAGGGCTAAGGCGGGTCGTATTCGTTTTCCTCCTGCTTGTACTTGGTGGAAGACGACCTCTTGGAAATCCTTGGCTGCACCCACAGCGAGAAGTTCAAGCATTTTTTCATCGACTTTAGAACCCATTTGACCAAGAACCTGAAGAATGTCAGACAATTTGGTTCACCAGCGAATATAGTGTGAGCTCCTATTGTTCCGGATTTTAAGGTTTTCCTCAGAAAGGTGGGTAGTGAGGGAGGGGGTTCGTGTCTACTGCTCGGGAGTATTAAGACGATTAGCTTGAATACAAAGGAAGGTTGCGACGATCCGCGCTGCAGCAATAGCAGTAATTCCCTGATCATATTGGGGAGCAACTTCGGTAATATCAAAGATCATTCCCCGTGATGCCACCGCCCGAAGAAGGGTCAAGAGTTGGGGTGTTGTCAGCCCTCCAGCTTCAGGGTTTCCTACTGCAGGAGCATAAGCGGGGTCTAAAACATCCATATCGACTGAGAGGTATAGAGGAGGGCCAGGAGGAATTGCATCGGTGATTTGCCGTGCTATGGTGGCTGCGCCTTCTCTGCGGACATCCTCACAGGTATAAAAGGTAATTTGGTGTTCTTTTGCATAATCGAATTCTTCTTTGGAGACAGCGCGAATGCCAACTTGGATGAGGTGATCAGGGCCTAGCTGTTCAACGATGCGCCGTTGCACGCAAGCATGTGAGAATTCTTCACCCTTGAATCGATCCCGTAAATCCATATGGGCATCAAATTGAAGGAGAACAATATCGCGAGGAAGAGCACGAACTGCAGCGAGCGTCAATGTGTGTTCGCCTCCGAGAAGGATGGGAATCTTTTCTTGTTGAATAATTTGGCTAACTACTGATTCTACTGCACGGAGCATACTTTGGACAGAGTCGGGTTCGAAAATGACATCGCCAATGTCTGCAAGCGGTAGCAGTGCTGCATCAACGTTATTTGACTCTTGAAGGCAATAACCTTCAATTGCTTGTGATGCATTTCTGATGGCAGCAGGACCTTGACGGGTGCCTTGGCGAAAAGTTGTAGTTTTATCAAAAGGAACGCCAGTGAAGACAAATGGTGCAGCTGATGGGTCGACCGGCGCTCCGAAAAAAGTGTTAACGACTGGGGAGACGCCTTCTATTATTATGATAATCCCTCAGTGAAATGACGGACATACTGCTATTTGGGTCTTCCCTTTGATGTTAGATAATCTGTCGTGGCAATTTGAGACCTAATTCCTTTATCCGGGTTCTAAGGGTGGAGGGTGTATGGAGTTCATGGTAGAGAGCCTGTGTGAATTCATCTATGAGGTGGGCTTCTTTTGCGGCGTTGAAAAATCCACGTACTAACCAAGCCCCAGTAAGGTAGGTGTATCCATAAGGTCCCCACATTGGATCGGTCATGAAAGGTAGGCGCGATTTGGCATAGGCTTCTTCATAAGCGCCATAATTTTGGAGGTATTCGACGACTTCGGTCTCACTTCGCTGTTCCTGCTGAATCATGACGAGCGCGTTAATCCCGACAGCCCGACGTAATCGCATAAGGTATGAGGAGATGGTTTCAGGTCGGGTAAGAGGACGAACCTCCTGCAGGATGTCTGGTCCAGCTTCGGCAAGCCCTTCAGCAATAGTGCAATCAGGACAATTTATTATTGCAATAGTTGCTTCAAGGAACTGCGTACCTTGCTGAAACCCCAATTCTTGTTGGACAAGTTGAGTTTGATGTCCCGGATACGTTTCATGGGTGACCCATTTCCAAATACTGTATTTGCTTCTTGGTAATTCAACATTGACTTCGATGATGGCATAGAATTTGCCCTGATAATAGTTATATGCACTCCAAGGAGCCTTCGGAACTGCTCGAAACTCTACTTGTTCTTGTTCAGGTAATTTGAAAAGAAGCTGCTCAGTAGCACGTCTAGCCGTAGCGGCTACCTCTTTTGCGAGTGGGACAATCTCAGATCCGGTGGTCATGGCACGCTTTCGCCAACTGGTCGCCATCGTAGTGAGATCTCCTTTGAGGACCTCCTTTCGAAGAACTCGATCCGCTTCTTCACTAAGCTCATCGATGCGCTCACTCGATATGAGCACCACATCAGTATCTAATCCGATTTTAACTCGTTTTTCAAAACTAATCTTTTCATCTAATCCAAATTTCAGAAGAAGATCCATTGCAGCTAACTGCTTAAGCAGATAGGTTCTTCGTGGATTGACACGGATTTCTTTTTTGATTCTCCTATGAAGTTGATGGATAGATTTCATTAAAAGATCAGGGTCAACAGGGTGTTTTTCAGGCTTGAATTCGGGAGGGCCAAAGTAGCTATCGACGACAATGAGGGCCTCGCTGATTTGCTCCTTTAGGAAATACTCCGTTTGGAAGGCTAGTTCGATGTATTGTTTTCCGATCGTAGAAGAGGGAGATTCCATGAGTTTACGCCTCTGGAAAGAGTTTCTTCATTAGCTGAGTAGCTAACTCGATGAATGCTTCAGAAACATTTCGTCCATCTAAGGCACTGGTTTCATAATATTTGCCTTGAATTCGTTCAGTTGCCTGTTGGGCTGCATACTCGGATACTGTTCGTTCTGATGATAGATCTGTTTTATTTGCCATTACAACGCGTACGAAGTCATCACCGAGAGTCGAAGTGACCTCATCAAGCCACTTGGATTCTATTGCGGAGGCTGAGGAGGGCCGCGTGATATCAAAAACGAAAATAACCGCATTAGCCCCTGTATAATACCTTTTTCGGAGAGGTTGAAATCGTTCCTGACCTCCGGTATCAAAGAGTTGTAATTTTAATTTTCGTCCCTTAACATCGACGACTTTTGTCACAATGTTAACCCCGATACTAGGTTTGTAATCATGATCGAATTTATTTTCAGCAAACCGTCGAATTAGGCAAGTTTTTCCTACACCCCAATCCCCAACAATAACTACCTTCACAACAAACCCTGCTTTCTCTGAAGGTATCTCTGCCGAATTTGATGTGTTCATATTTTGTGAAATTGACTGCACCTCAGGAAACCACTGTATAGCAGCTTAGGTAAGAGTCTTGCGTCTAAAGAACTCCTCTAAAAAGCCAAGCTAAGTGGCGAGTTTTACTGGAAAATGAAGAAGGAAGCGAAGGTGCCAATTAAAAGGGGGGATTGGGGAGGGGGAGCGAGGGGAGGGCGAGGAACGATGCGGACACAACATTACATCTTTATCCCTTCGCTTCCTTCAAAAGAGAGTAGTGGTGAAAATTATTTAAACTACTCAACTTGGAAGAAAAATCTGCGTCTTCTTTTTATCTAAAGCAGCATTAATTGCAGAATCCAATCTGGGAGAGGAGTAATCGGTCTGAGTTAATCTTTTTTTACACTGTTTGAGACCATAAGAGTCAGTGTTTCTTTGACACCTTCAGTCGGACGCAGCTTTTTAAAGATAAAGTCATTGAGTTGTTCTTCATCAGCAACTTCGATGAGACAAAAGATATCGTGGATTCCGTAAACAGATGAAATCTCTTTCACAACAGGCAGGTCCTTTAACGAGTCAAAAACGGAATCGGTTAGAGGAGGATCAACATCAATCAAAATTATTGCTCTAAGACTCATGGTTTGAAAACCCCTATTAGTAATTCGTCAACCCTTCAGTTCCCGTTACCGTTCCTTATAAGCAATTCTAACACGAGGGGTTCTCTAGCATCTTGAATGCTTGAAAGGCAAGGTTAAATGAAAAACTTCAAAACATACTAAGTGTATCGGAATTCATCCTCTCAGATAAAATCTGGTTGATAGTATCCCATTCACAAACATGTGGAGGGAAGATACCTGAGCTTAACTAAAGCAGACAAAATTGTTGTAACATGCGGCTTACCTTATGCAAACGGAACTGCTCACATCGGTCACTTGCGCACCTATATTCCAGGTGATGCATACGTAAGATACCTGAAACGCTTTGGTTATGATGTCGTGTTTTTCTGTGGTTCTGATGCTCATGGTGCACCAATCGAACTTGCAGCAGAACAAGCTGGAACATCACCTCAAGAGTTAGTTGAAAAATACCATACCCACTTTGAGAGTGTCTTCAACAAATTGAATATTGGGGTAGATTTGTATGGAAATACTGAAGCGCCATACCATTACAAACGCGCACAAACTATCATTCGAACCCTTGAGGAAAATGGGTATGTAGAAACGCGTGAAGTGTTGCTACCCTATTGTAATACATGTCAGACTTTTCTTGCTGACCGGTTTCTTGTTGGGATCTGCCCATATTGTGGAGCAATTGCACGGGGTGATGAATGTGATCAAGGGTGCCAGCGTTACCTTGATGCGGATCAGCTAATAAATCCGCGGTGTGTCACTTGTGGATCACCTGCTGTGAAACGCAAAGCGCGACACCACTTCTTCAAACTCTCAATGTTTACAGACTTTCTAACCCAATTTAATGAGCAATTGAA
>JABXGX010000139.1 GCA_016550405.1 archaeon
AGTTGCTTAGCCTAGCTAGGCATTTTGCTGCAAGTGGAGCTCAGATTATTGACATCGGAATGGTTGCTGAATCCCCCGATTCCAATGCAGCTAAAGAAATTGTAAAGGTAATTCGAAAACATCTATCAGTATTCGTCAGTATTGATTCCATGAACGCCAAGGAAATCGAAGCGGGTCTCGAAGGAGGAGCACATCTTGTTCTCAGTTTGGATCAAGACAATATGATGGATATTGCGAAAAAATACCGTAAACAAAGCTTGTTCACCGTTATTCCCGCCTTTCAGCAAGGAGGAGAAATTCCAAAATCTGTTAATGAACGGGTTGAATTGCTGGTTGATAATCTCTCGAATGCTCGAAGTTTGGGATACAAAAAGCTAATTGCCGATCCACTGTGTAACCCTCTCATTAATCCGGGTTTAACGAAAGCGTTACAAACCTATGCTGAGTTTCACCAACAACAACCAGATGTCCCTATGTTAATGGGTGTTGGTAACATAACAGAATTATTGGATGCCGATAGCCCCGGCGTTAATGCAATTTTAGCCGGACTCGCTACGGAGCTCAAGGTTTCCCTGTTACTTACGACCGAGGTGAGTCCAAAAACAAAAGGTGCAGTTTGGGAAACGCATCGAGCCGCCCAAATGATGCATCTTTCCCGACGTCGACGAACGCCCCCCAAGGATCTGGGAATTGATCTGCTATTGCTAAAACCCAAACGTTTTCCCGAACTTCCTTTTGAACCAATTCCAGATACCGAATATTCAACCGTTGATGTCTCACAAGAGGTAACATCTACAAGATTAGACCGCGCTGGATTCTTTACATTCCATGTTGACCGTGATCGCTATCTCTTGGTAGCCCGCCATTACGAAAACGAAACTCGCGAAACACCAACCCTAGAACTGGTCGGACCAACCGCACAGCACTTAATCAACGCAATCTTGTCACGTAAACTTGTAACCGAATTCGAACATGCAGCTTACATAGGACGAGAACTCACTCGAGCCGAACTTGCCCTTATAACTGGACGACCCTATATACAGGAAGCCCCACTTTTTGGTACATAGAAAAAAAGAAAGGAAAGTGGAGGAGTATTCCTCCACATGTCACTCTATTTGCTCGCACGACGCCGTTTCATAACCAAGTAGATGATAATGATGACGACGATAATGACGACTACTAATACTGCAATCCACCACCACCAAGGCAGCCCAGGAATGGGTGGAGGTGTGAATGGTGATGGAATGCCTTCGATATCTGCGGTTGCTGTTGGAGTCGAATACATGGTGCCCGGTAAGCCGTGGTAGTCGGCATCAAAGGAGAGCGTGAAGTTTCCAATGCCTTCAACTAAGGCCTGCCAGTTGATGACTTCTGTTTGACCTGGAAGCACTGTGAATGGTTGAGTTGCCGGTCCGATTAGACTACCAAATCCAGTTGGAACGGTAGCAGTAATTTGTCCTTCAACAGCAGTAGTTAAGCCAAGGTTCTCGATTTCTACAGCAAAGTTGACTGGAAACCCTAGTGTTCCATTCATGGGAACAATGGGTAGTAAAGTGCAGCGTGGAGCCACCATGTAAGCGATTTCATTAGTCCATAGTTCAAAACGGTCTTCATAAGTTGAGTCATCAGTATCTCGGTCAAGCATGGAGATAAGATATCCATTATACAGAGACTGAAGGTTATCACGGGCAATTATAATTGCCTCACTTGCAGTGGGTGAAGACGTGTGTCCAGCAAGTGCAACACCATTTGATTCGACGGTCAAGAGGTCACCAGTAGTTCCGAAATCTGTTGGTGAGGTGAGATTCAAAGCACCGTAGAGGATTGGTTGGGTGAAAATCTCATGTCCTGAATCCCAGAGATAGATAGGATCAGGATTAATTAGGTTGGAGGCATAAGAAAAGCCCAACTTCGCCCACAACGTATGAGCGGGATTGCTATTAATCCTGAATCCGCTCATGAGAAGCCGGCCACCACCATCAAAGTAGCCTTCGATATCATCAAGATACGAATTCCAATCTTGCCAGTAAGGCTGATCTACAATCGCCAAGCCCCATGTTTCACTGTAAAGGGATAGGTTGAAGTAGGTCATGGTGTAAGTGAGCAGGTACGGAACACCGAGTTCGTTTAACGCTAAAGCAACTGGAGTGGTGTAAGCTTGGGGATGCCAAGGCAGATAATCGATCATTAGCAAAATATCCGCTTTTGCAGCAGAAGCCCAATTGGCAACGTTCACTCCGAATTGGAAATGATCGTATAAGCCTAATCGATTACTGCGAAGAACGGCTAAATCAGCTATTGCGATAATGTGCCCAATGCCATGTTGAGTAACGCCAACTTGTACATTGTCTGCGGCAAGTCCCCAAAGGGATTTAGCGGACCCTGATAAGACAAGGCGCCCGGAACCAAGCACATCAATACTAGTGGCACCTTCTGCCAGTGGATGGTCATTTAACTGCGTAAGTGTGCCGCTTCCTCCACCGAATGTATCGTTAAATCCAATATTGAAGTTTGACATAAGATAATTGAGCTCAACATCATATGATGGAGAATCACCGATAGCGATTAACGAACCGCCATTGTTGACCCAGCTAGTTACGGCGGTAACTTCTGCTGCAGTAAAGCTGTAATCAGGAGCACACTCAACTAACACATCGTATTGATTAAGAATGGCCAAGGTTAGATTTCCAGATGCAGTGGGATAGAATTTGTCGAAAGTATAGGTGCGATTCACAAGCGAGTTTCGCCATTCACTATGATCTGTAATAACTGATTGTACAAGCGTATCCCATGGATCAACACCATAATAAGAGATATGAGCAAGATCAAAGAGAATTCGCGCCTTTGGTCGAGGACAGAGCCATTGCGCGGCTTCAACAATGATTGTTTCCATTCCACTTGCCACTGGATCGGCTTCATCTGGGATTTGGATAGCACGACCACCTTTGGATGAGGGATCATAAGCTACAATACTTGCATCGTTAGGAGTACCATCTCGGACTCCTAGTCTGATGAAATCGCTGGCACTTGAAGAGCCCATAAGAGCTGTCCAGTCAAATACAGGATAAGTCCATGAGGGCGATGTGATGATATCATTCACCTGATAAGATTTTGTAACCGGATGACGAGTGTAAACGTTATGGTCAGTAAAGAAGGGAGCAAAACTCCAGTATGGAGCACCGTCTGTACCCTCAGCTTCAGGGGGCATTATACCAGCATAGCAAAGGAATATGATGGATGATGAAAGAGCCATAATCCCGCCACCTCCCAACCAAAACTCCTTAACATGGTTGGTGATGTTTTCTCGTGGTAGGCTATCTACCAGAACAAACAGATCATAGCGGGCAGTCATGAGTTGATGGTTCTGGATATCTTGCATTGTTATTGCGGTGACTTGATACCCAGCAGCTGTCAGAAGATTCGAGACGTTGATGTAATTATTAGTAAGTACTGGACCAACGAGAGAGGCATAATCAGGAACCGTTGTGTTAGGTTCGTTATATATGGCGACACGAATCAACTCAGGAGGAGTTGTGAGAGCCATAGGCATTGAGAATGAATTTGGCCTTCCAACTGACAAAGAGCTGAGAGGTGTTTCCAGTGTAGACGGAAGAAAGAACATTGGAGCAAGAAACATCGGAAGGAGCAGAGATACTAGTAACACTACTGAAATGAGCCTAGAATTTCTCATAACAGAATTCTCCCCAAAAGAATGGGTTATATTCAGATAGAAAAACTTGCATAAAAATGCACCGAAGTCCGTTAAGAGACCGTTATAGTAAGTTTAGGTACAGTTAATGGTTGGTTGCAAATGGCGTCGAAACTCGGTAGTTAATTCACCGACAACATCTTTAATCTGGTTACGTAAATCAAATCGACGGTCAGCAAAATATTCAGCAAGTAAGGCTTCTAGCTCAAGGATGCTTTTTGTTAGGG
>JABXGX010000140.1 GCA_016550405.1 archaeon
AATAGCGTCTGCCCATCTCGTATCGTGACCTGAAGGGAGAGGTATACCGAAAACAGTGATTGCAGAGAATAGTTCGATATTTCAGAAGGCTGAGGGGAGGAGTGATATTTCGATATACAATCCTAGCTATCACTCTGGCGAGATGGATAAGGAGTCCTTTCCGGCTGCCAGTAATGCGCTTGAACAAAACGACAACAAGCCTCCCAAGCAGTCCCCCGATAGCCCCTAGCATGATTGAGAACAGCAAAAAACGCAGCAAATCGATGAACCAGTTACCCATCTATTGATCCTACAACTGCTATATAGTACATTATTATGTAAAGCATACTAACCCCAACTCCAGTCCCAACTCCAATCCCTGTCCTCTCTGCACCATTACGACCAACCAGGCTCCCAAGAATCGCTCCTTCTATTCCGCTAATCCCACCTATAATCTCTAACTCAAGCCAAATATCTATGAAATCTTCACCCTGCCCCACCTTCAAGCAGAATACTAGCAGCAAAGCACTACTCCAAAAAGCGACGACACCGGGATACACAATATGGGTGGTCGTTCTGTGTTGTTTTGCGAACACTCGTATGTTCTTCAGTCCACGATGTCCCAATTCCAAAAGTCCATCAATACTGAGTGTATACATGAGGGGAGCGTGATAATTAAAGACATCTCTAAACGCTTGATAGATGCCGGACAGGATGGCGGGAAACAACACCATTCCTCCCCCTATTCCAAGACCTCCAAGGAGCCACTTTATCAGTTCATCTCTTACCATAATGTTGAAATCCTCGTTTTTACGTTATAATGAGCTTTTATATTTTGACAGGGTTCTAACAAGCAGATCGATATCTCCGAGATCGCCGTGATATAAATATGTAGAAAACATCTCCATATTGATGTGATCGAGAGTATTCCCTGATTCAGTTAAGGCTTTTGTAGCCTCAAGGATTTCCTGTCTACCACCATAGTTAAACGCAAAGTTGAAAATTCTGCCTTTTGGAGAAGAAACCTGCTGTTCCACCAAATTATTTAACTTGTTGACGACTTTCTTCGGGAGACCTTCCGGATTCCCTGACCACCTGAACTCAATGTGATTCTTTTGTAAGACAGCGGCTAACTCATCAATCTTCCGGATTAAGAGTGTATAAAGGGAATAGATCTCTTGTTTGAGTCTTTTTATCCGGTTGTCAAATGATAATGCATAGACCGATACTTTCTTCATAATAACTTCCTCCTTGCGTCTGGGTTGTTCATAGCCATTGCATAACATTTTCCTTAGGAGTGCAAACTTTAGTTTGCGGAGAGGAGTGCAAAACCTTGGTTTTGCTATCGGCGGAGCCGATAATTGAGGTGTTGACGCATCCACCAAACACTCATGGCGAAATCAACGATTTCGCTACAAAATCAAGATTTTGCCCTCCTTTCCTGGCTCACTTAGATCGTCTTTGATTATAGCCTTCGTATTGCAACGCCTTGGACTGGGCTTTTTGCTGCTGCTCGATCTCCTGTGGGCTGCCCTTGAAAGTCTGCTCGACAACGTCACGCAATTTATCAAGATCCTCATTCAAATGATTGGTCACTTCCGCTGACCCAACCTCCTTATTCAGGAGTTGTTGTTGGTCGTGATAGAGGTCGATCTGTCTCAACGCCTCTTCCTTCTTCCCATTTTTCAGATCTACCGCAACTCTTTCCCTTAACGCATTAAAGTCCTCCTGGAGCACCTTTTCCTCCCATTCAGTCTGCACAATGGAAGCAACAGCGTCTTGTGGGTCACTTACACAAGCAATTCGAAAGGTTTCTGAAAATGCTGCCGTATACGGGGTTCCGTCATGCTTATACCTGACATTGATTCCGTGTAATTCATACGTTTCTTCTGCATGGGTGGGGACTTTCAACGTGAGAAATAATTTTCTGGTTTGACCCGAAAGCAGATCACCGGGATGGACAATTGCCTGATTATTGTTCACCGTAATGGGGTATCCCGAAGCTTCGACAAGTGAGACACCATCCGGAAGAGGAACCCTGATCTCGATAGTATGAGCGACAACGGTTCTTGAATGTTGAAACTCGTTACTAAACACCTGTGCAAAGGAGTGAGGATTTGCCAGATAATAGTAATTTCCCGCGCCCTTATCAGCAATAGCTGTCATCAATTGCTCATTGAAATTCTGTCCTACTCCTACGGTACTTATCCCAAATTCCTCTTCTACTGCTATGGAAGCAATATTTCCGAGAGCTTCGGGATGAATAATTCCCCGGTTTGCAAGCCCGTCAGAAATCAGGACGACCTTCCCTATGTTGCCATTGCTGTGATTTGCCAGCAAGGCATTGATCCCTTCCTGTAACCCGCCCCCGAGATTGGTATTGCCACCGACGGAAATTCTCTGAATGATAGATTCCAATCTTTCGCGATTTGTACTTGTTACATTCATCAGTTCGGAATATTTCCAGACATTGTCCGCATACCCGATAATGGCGAATCTATCTCTTGCGGATAAACCGGATAAAAGATTCAGAATGGCCTGCCTGGCATATTCGATCTTTTGACCTCGCATTGATCCGCTCTGATCCAAGACGAGCACCATATCTACAGGCAATCCCTCACCCTCATCGGAAACAAGCACATCATCAGCATACATGCTGAGAGAAAGTGCTACGGTCCCATCTCCTCCGGTGAAAATTTTATCCTGAACAAGATGGGCAGACACGGTCACAACACCTGTTTTTATCCCGACATCCGGGGGTTGTGCTGTACTTGAGGAAGTCTTCCGGTTTAAACTTCCCATTGCTACGCCTGTAACAATAATGAAAAACCCAACAAGAACCAATGAATTTATATGTTTCCTTTTCATGGTGCTTTCTCCTTAAAAACTACATGAATGGGGTATAACATGACTTTCGGCCATATGCATAATAGCCGCATTTTTAAATTAGACCAATGTAAAGTGATATCTATGCCCCTGCATATCTACAATTTTCATATGATTGACAACCTCAAAAGCCTGTTCTAACTTCT
>JABXGX010000141.1 GCA_016550405.1 archaeon
AGAATCTGCATCTGTAGAATCAACTCCCATTTTAAAAGCTTCAGCACTAACTTGCACATCTTGTGGTCGTGAGGCTAAGCCCGGTTCAAAGTTCTGTATATTTTGTGGTGGCCCTCTTGCAGGGGCGCCTGAAACAGCAGAACCATCACCAATAGAAGCAGCCTCACCCAGAAAGACGGCTGTACCTGATATTGAACCTATAACGGTACCTGCAAAAATCCTAGCCAGCCTCATGGCTCGTGGCCGCCAGCTCGCACTTGAAGATGAACTGGTGAAAAATGGTGTTGAATCAGATGAGCTCTTGGATGAATTGAGTCAGGCTGCAGGAGATAGTGATTTCGAATTAGAGGAACTCATCGATTCCTACATCAATGAACGGGGTGAACTAGAACGCCTTGAAGTTCTCCACAAGAAAGGGGAAGTTAGTGAACGAGTCTATGACCGTCTCGCACAAGAATATGACGAAAAACTAACCCGCATGGATGAACAAATCAAAGAGGGAATCACGCAGCTTCAAGGATACCACGCCCAACTCCAACAGGATCATGTCGAAGTCAAAGAGGAGTTGGAAACCCTAAACGCACGCCTACTGATAGGAGACGATGAAACAAAAGACACAGCGAACAAGGAGACACTTACGGGCAAAGCCGAGCGACTCAACTATGCCCTCCTCGCTTGCGACCATATTCTCAAAAAAGAATCCGCCATGCGAAATGGTCCGATAACCCGTTTTGAAGTCACTGAAACTACGGTCCCAGACTCAAAGGTTACCAACTCAGATTCAGAAGATGCCGAAGTCATCGCATCAAAAGCCAAGACTGAGAAACCTGAACCCTCCAGTCCAAAACCATCGACTCCACACACGGATGCTGAAGCTGGTAAAATCTGTCCACAATGTGGCCGCGTGACCGCCGCCGATGCTAAGTTCTGCATTCATTGCGCCGCCCCTCTGTAGCCTACCCCTTTTATTCTGAGGAAATTTCCAAAGCGTCAAGTTGGGCAAAGAACGCATCCGTCATCAGTGCTCTATATTCAAAACCACCTAATCCCGAAGCTAACATCAGTGGTCGAACAACAGTGAGGAGTTCTTGACGTGACCGAAGTTGGACATCAGAAATTTCTCTGAGATCCTTTGCACCTAGGCTTCCTCCAACAACATGGGCAAGGAAGACGTAGGAAACCCAGAGGATAGCTGGATGATTTGCACAAAGTAAGCGTACATGAGATTCCAAGACAAATCTGTCAATCTCAACATCAAACCCTGTTTCTTCACTAGCTTCTCGCTGAGCTGCCATAATCAGGCTTTCTGAAGGTTGCGCTCCACCGGACGGCGCTCGAACAATCCCTGTCTTCGCATATGCATGTTTTTCGATGACCACAAATTTTCCCTGATGTTGAATGAAAATAGTTACATCGTGTCGTCGACCCCGTTCCTTTGAACGTTGGACTAAGGCGAATTCATTAAGACGCATCTCAACCTCAAAGTCAACCCGTTTAGGAACCCCATAATGTTGACTTAATAAGTCGAGTTCAACTGCAAAGTCCTCATGAGCCACAGAGTAGAACCTCAAAATGCACAAAGAAAATTCTACCTAAAAGGGTGCTGGAAGCATTAAGGGAATGTAATTTCAAAAAAAGAAAAATAATGGGGAAGGACGGGTCTGGCTACCCGTCCTCTCGACCTCACGCCGTCTGTTCGGTCGATTCCCCGGAGGCTTTGGGCTCTTCATCTGGTTTTGTGGATCTTAGCTGCAATTCTACAATTCCATTACGAAATTGGAGCGAGGTAAGCGTAACAGGAATCGGTAGTTCCAATTCCCGGAAAATCCGTCCCTGCACCCAAAGCTTCAACTGTTGGCCCTTGACATCGACTTGAACATCATACTCACTTGTTGCTGGTGTATCAAAGATAGCTGTGTAACCATCTGCAGTGTCGATTATATCGATTAGATATTCATCGGTGTCAAGTTTGAATTCTGGTTGTGGGCCAGGGAAAGGTCGGTCAGGAGTGAGTGGATCTGGGATAGGTGATGGATCTCGTTCTAGTGGTGGTGGAGGAAATCGGAAGGGGGCACGTTGTGTGCGCATCCTTGCTTCGAGTTCCTTACGAGCTTCGGGAGGAATATTACCCCATTCTTGGGTGTGCATTTTACCATCAGGACCTAGATACGTAGTCCGTCCATACACAAAGGGTCCAAACCGCTGCGTACGAATACCATCGCGATTATTGAATTCGGAACCCTTAGCGGGAGTGGATTGTTGCAGGCTGTTAAACATACGACGAATTGCCTGCATTTGGCGTTTAAAGAGTTCATCAAAATCGTCTGTTTCATCAAAGAAGCTCATTGTGTTTTCCTCCGTGGGTTACTCACATTTATTTACTCACATATTGTGACTAACAAATTGTGTGTAATACTCCCTTTTAAACATTTCCACAGAACCACAACACTAAATACTCGCAAAATGTCACTAACATCTAGTGAGTAACTTAAGCCCACGAGTGTAATCTTCATGTCCCAACGCGATTCCCATGATGAGTCTGTCCATTTATTTTGGCTACTAGGTAATCCCACACGATTCGAAATCTTACGGCGACTTTCCCAAGAGCCGATGTTCCTTGGACAACTCAGTCGCGAACTCTCCGTTCACCAACAGGCCATCTTACGACATTTACAGGAACTTATCGAGAGGGGCTTTTTGGAGACCTATGAAGATGAAAGTATTCGAGGTCCCCCTCGGAAATATTACCGTTTGGCTAAGACGGTCCGCGTGTCTGTGCAAATCACACCCCAGGGAATCCGAGTGGTCCGTGTGGTTCCAACCATGCAAAAACCGCGGACCATTGAAGGCGTCATTAAGCGAAGTTATCCAGAAATCCACCAACTCATTTCCCTAATCCAACGCTTACGGA
>JABXGX010000023.1 GCA_016550405.1 archaeon
CGAATAATATCCTGACACAATTCCACGAGCTCATCTCGTAACTCATCTACGCGGGAGAGTACCTTCTGTTCCCATTCACTCGCAGTCATGAATATCACAATGCAGCATTATTCTGTTGACAGTGAAAACATTGAGGGTTAACCGCGGTTAATCCTTTTATAGCCTGCTAGGATCCCTTCGAATTAAGACCTCTCCTCCATCACTCAACCAAAACCACATTCACTTCTCCGAGGAGGTGAGTCATCGATAAAAAGCACTTTAACACATACCAGCGGTTGGTCGCCACGGGTTACGCGGAGACGGAAAATGTCTGGTCCGCGAGGTAGGAGGTGACAGCCTTTGAAGGAGCTGTGCCTGTCGATGACACAGGAACCAAACACCACCCTGGCGCCCTCGGTGGGTAAGTTTCGGACAACGGTGTTCAAAGGCTTCAACCAAACATCTTATACCAATTAAACTCCCCTTTTCTCCTAGTAGGTGATACGCCTAGATGGTTCCGGGAGTTAGCGTTGAGGAGCAACTGTGTGACATTTCAGAGAAGGCACAATTTGCCATGTTTTTAGACATTCTCACGCCCAAACCCGGTAATGTGCATCGGTATAAGGATCATCCTGATACTCGGTTTATCCATTTTGTTGCCAGCATCAACAACTTAGGATATCCCCTTCATCAAAGTGCGAAGTGGGGCTATGAATTTAGCACAGTAGAAAATACCCCCTCACGTATTGGAGAACTCATCAGGCTCGCGGTCCAAGCCTCAATGGAGCCCCACGGAAAGAATACCTTATTGGGCACCATTTTACTCCTTGTTCCTCTCACTGCAGCCGCGGGACACGAAATCCCCCGTCCTCAGCCAACTAAACCCACACTGCAGGAGAGCCTCAAACGGATTCTAGCATATACAAGTGTTGAAGATGCCATTGAACTTGTTCATGCCCTACAGGCGGCTAGCCCCGGTGGGGCTATCCCTAAAACAGCGGAATGGAAATCACGATCTCAGGCTTTTGATTTCCAATCGCCTCATACCATTCAGTTGATTCGTCGTGAGAAATATTCACTCTGTGACTTACAAGCTCTAGCTGCCAGCTACGATGACATTGCCCATGAATATACAACGAACTTTGCGTACACCTTTGATACGCTCTATCCCCAAGTGACCAAGGCCCTGAATCAGCATCCACGCACCGAAGATGCCGTTCTTGCCTCCTATCTTTGGGCGCTTAGTGATCGCCCCGACTCCTTTATCCAACGGAAAAATGGCGCTACGGTTGCTCAAGATGTCATGCAGCGCGCTAAGAAAGTGTATGCACGCATTATGAAGCTGCCCGAAACGAGCTGGGCTTCACAGACTGGCTCCTTCGACGAATACCTCCGTTCACAGGGCTCTCAACTGAATCCAGGGACCACCGCCGACTTACTTTCTGCTGCCCTCTTTATCGCCCTATTCCTTGGGAATATCAAATCCATCCTCTAACAGAACCCATAGGGCTCCCACTTGTGGTTTTTATTATTTTTTGTAAAATCAAACTTGAGATTGCTTGTAGGAATAAAGAGTCGCTTCATTTCAAGAATTTCTTCAGAGATACAATCTGTTTTGAACGATTGTTCTGATTCGCCATTTCTAGTCTCTTTTGACATTGGAGATATCGATTGGAAATATCGAGAATATTCAACCAAGAAGTATCAATTCGATTATAATTTTGAATTGCGTATTAAGGAGATTCTGAAACAAAGGTTAGAATATCCTAAGACGTGTTTTTCTTTTGGGTTAATTTAAGAAATAATAGAAACGATGCAAAGAAGCTAAAGACAATTGTCTTGACCAATCCACCTAAATTATTGGAAGATGAAGTTAATCTATGCAAGAGTTTAGGAATTGAAATCACTCATAATCCGGTTGTTATTAATTTGTTTGATTCTGGTCGTGTAAGTGTTACCCGGCAGGCGACCACTGCTAGCATTACTAATAGTTTAAAATGGGCTTTACAAGCTCTTCCAAATGATAGAAGGAAAAGAATCGAGGTTAAGAAATTCTTGTCTTCATACAGGAAATAAATTACTTAGGGTCCCCAGCGAAACGGGTGCTTGGCATATTGTTTGTCGCGGAGTAATTCCTCGATGCTAGGGCGGCCTTCAATGGCTCGGCGGATGGCGTGGCGCATGGCTTTGTAGTTGTTAATCAGGATGCGTTTCCGGTCGACAGCTGTGGGGTGAACAAAGACTGTGGCAACGATGACTAATTTATCGACTGCTGACTTAGGAATAAAGCCTTCTTCAACGGAATCCATGACTGCTTTGGCGCATCCTGTTTGTGCGGGCCCGCCAAAAAGGCTAGCTTGGTGCATACTACGATTGGCAACGGTTGGAACAAGTAATGTTTCAGGTTTCACCATGAGGTTGGGTTCAAGAATGGCGAGGAGGGGTTCCATCCGCTCTTTGGGTGCAGCTTTCGCCTGTGCAAAGGCGTATCCGACGGGGCCGTCCCTGCGACCAATCATTAAATCGATATGCGCGACTTCGGCTCCGCTTCCGGAGAGTCCCTCACCAATCTTTATTGAGAAATCTTTCACCTGATCGGGTGAGAATCCAAATGCTCCAAACCGTGCTTCAAGAGGCTGTTTGGGTTCTACTTCAATCGTTAC
>JABXGX010000142.1 GCA_016550405.1 archaeon
ATCAGAAAGTTGATCGATTTGTTGATTCGTGCTGCGAACTAGTGTTGAGTCTCTTTGAAAAGCCCGAATTTTTGTTGCAAGTAATACAGCTTCAATCGCGGCGCTTCGGGCCCGGGAATAGCCCATGGTAGATGCTGAGGTTAATTCCACAAGCCGAATATCACAAACGTATTCAGTATATTGAGCACCTTTAGGAATAGGATCCTGAAGTGCAGCTTCTACTTCAATAAACCCAGATGCGCTTTGAATTCGAGGAGCTTTGACTCTTACTGAAGGTACAAACTGAATTGGCGTCGATAATGGAAGCTCTTCTTTGAATGCTAGTTGAAGGAAAATGTGGGGATCTTGAGATAGATTAATCACAGCTGTATGAGTTCTTTTAAGGTTCTGTGCCGTACGTGTATTGGAATAAGGACGAAGATATAATTCTGGGCCCTTCTTTACCCAGACGCCCATTGGAGCAGCATTCGGTTCGCCACCTTCCGATATTGTCGAGAGAAGGACTTCAATTATATCGCCTTCAACAAATCCAATCTCACTTAAGGTCTTTGAAAAATCCGTGATGTGAACACCACCTCGAAGGTGCACCTATACACACTCGCCACATTTCTAACCTTAATGTCTTTTCTAGATAAGGTTGAAATTAATCTCAGGATAAGAGAAAAAGTGATTAGCTCCGTGATAGCATTGGATTTTCAATCGGCCATCCAATGGCATTCAGTGCAAGACGTGCGAGATCACGAATAGCCTCCCAAACGGAATCAGAACGTAATGTTTCCTCTTCCCAGTAACGGGAATTGTCTGGGCCACTAATCTCATCCAGTTTTCGATTCAGATCCTCTAATAATTTCCGAGCTTTATTTGTGAAAAGCGCCTGTCTTCGTTTCATGACTTGATACCACTGATCAAACTCAATGGCTAGCTCGTCGACTTTCCAATCGAAATCAGGGAATAGTGTTAGTTGGACCTCGGCGGGTGCAGCTAGCGCTTGAAGGGACCATCTAAAGCGTGTCATAGAATAATCCATGAGACCTGCCTCCAACGTCGCATGAAAGGTTAAGTGGATGAGGAACACTCGACCCGTTAATCGTCCGTCGCGAACTAGCTATTGATGTTAAGCTTCCATATAATGGTAATGGTGTCGAAATAATCGATTGATTTATTTGACCACTTGAAGATTCACAGGATTAGCAGGCTTTTACTTTCAAATTGGTTAGATGTTTTTATGCATTACTTTCAGTCACAATTTCTGAACTTCGGATTATTAAAATCGTTAATTCAACAAAACCACCATTCATGCCACCGGATTCAATCTGTTCGCTTCATAACTTGCTGGAAAATCACGAATCAGTAAAGGCTTTAGGGAATGCAAAGGACCCTGAGTAGGGTGCCGTTGACTGATGTCTCCTCGCGACGTGCATAATGATAGCCCAGATGTTGCTGTTTCAGTGCACCGAGTTGGTGTCACTGGCATTCGTGTTCCCATTCAATTTGTTTTCTTCGAAGGAAAGCCTGCAATCGTGGTTCCCACCTTTGACGTGTTTGTCGATCTACCGGCATTCCAGAAAGGTATCCATCCATCACGCAACATCGAAGCGACCGTCGAGATTGTCAGCCAATATGCGCACGGCCAACACTGGTTGGAAAATCTGTGTGCGGATATTGCTCTTGAACAACTTCAACGTCATGAATATGCACAGGAAGCTGAAGTACGGGCATCCGCTGATGTGGTCTATGACCGCACTACACCCCAATCCAACATTCGAACCTACGAATCCTGCACAATGAAAGCAAAAGCCATTGCGATTCGAAAAGGGAAACAGAAGTTTAACATTCGAAAGTGGATTGGAGTGACTGTGTCCGGTATCACAGCCTGCCCTTGTGCTCAGGAAATGCTACGAGATGATGTTGAATCGGAATTAGTCAAAGAACTCAAAGTCGAGAAGAAACAGGCTAAACAAATAGCGAAAACCCTACCCATAGGAAGCCATATGCAACGAAGCTATGGCTCTGTGATGGTCGAAATTCCTCTGAACTTCAAAATCAATGCATTACAATTGGTTGATATTGTAGAACAATCTATGAGCGCCAGCACATTCGAGTTACTAAAACGACCTGATGAAGCCTCCGTTGTTCAAGCAGCGTTGGATAATCCGAAATTTGTGGAGGATGCAATTCGGCATATGGTGAAAAATATCGTAGAAGCGTTCCCTGACTTTCCTGATGAGATGGAGCTGTTTTTTGAACAACGTAATGAAGAATGCATTCATCGCCATGACCTTGTCGCCATAGAAACCTTGACAATGGGTGAAGCAAGACACCAAATCAGCAATTCCTCATAGGAACAACCTTTTTGGCATAACACCGAATCATGACTTGGTGCAGGATTTGAGTCCCATTAATCTAAAAGAGTGGTGGCCGCGCTACGGAGCTATTGTCGACCAATTCGGTTACGATATGAAGACTGACCAAGAGGCGACAGATTTACTCAGTGGTTATATCAAAAATGTGGCAATGCCATTAGTAGAAGCGCAGCGACTAATCGAGGGAAACAATGTGTTAGTATGTGGGGCAGGGCCATCGATTCTTGAGAACCTAATTGCCACTCAGGATTATGGGCTTCTCGATGAGGTCATTGTCTTCGCAGCAGATGGAGCTACCACTGCCTGCCTTGAAAGAGAGATTGTTCCAGATTTTATTTTCACTGACTTAGATGGCGATATGAATGACATTATTGCCGCGCAAAAACAAGGAGCAACCGTGGTAGTACACGCCCATGGTGATAACATCCCTGCACTGCAAAGTTGGATTACCCGCCTCCAAGAAGGCCGATCAATCATGGGATCAACCCAAATTCGACCTCGACCTGATGTCCACAACCTTGGAGGATTCACCGACGGTGACCGATGTGTATTCTGGGCTGAAGGACTCAGAGCTGCACAAATCGGATTGGTGGGTATGGATTTAGGAAATGTCATCGGTCGATATTCCAAACCCGAGTTAACCCAAGATATTGCTGCAACTCCTGTAAAACGGCAAAAGCTATTGGTTGCTAAAGAGCTACTATCTTGGCTGGCAACTTGGAGTATAAGCCGATTAATCAACTTAACCGGAATCTATGCCACGATTCCAGGCATTACTAACCAAACCATCACTGAGTTTACGTGGGATACAAGCTAGCATTAGTCAAATCAAAAGGGAGGATTTAGATCATTGAAAGTTCTATTAGTTACTGGAACGATTGAAGCGCCCCATCTAAGGCAAATACTTGAGGAGAACCCTTCGCGCCATTCATTCGATGTCCTCGAATTACCTCTCGCTGTTGCAGCCTTTCTACACCCAAAGTATGTTGCCTCACAAATTAAGCTACGAGGCCCTTTAAAGAAGTATAATATCATTCTTCTTCCGGGGATGGTCTCCGGTGATACTCGCATTGTAACAGAAAGCACAGGGATTCCAACATATAAAGGAACTCGGCATGCCGTTGATATTCCGCTTTTATTTGACATTCTATTCGATGCAGAAAACCAATTGTCGACAACGCAACCGGCGGATATGGTGCTCAAGAAGCAATTAGCGAAGAAAGCCCATCGAGATTTAGCTAGAGGTGAAAAATTACTCAAAGGAAAGATTCCCGAAGGATACCTGACTCTGGGAAGAGGAGCTAATTCCCTTATTATTGGCCCACGTCTACCCATGCGAATTATAGCTGAAATCACCGATGCCCCGTTAAGAACAGAAAGTGAGTTGCTAAGCCTAGCTAGGCATTTTGCTGCAAGTGGAGCTCAGATTATTGACATCGGAATGGTTGCTGAATCCCCCGATTCCAATGCAGCTAAAGAAATTGTAAA
>JABXGX010000143.1 GCA_016550405.1 archaeon
ATCCTGACAACCACCATATTATCTCTAATGCCTCATGCACTACTAATTGTTTTGCCCCCGTAATCAAAGTCCTCATGGACAACTATGGAATAAAACAGGGATTCATGTCTACCATTCACGGTTACACACTCGATCAATCCCTACTTGACGCTATTCATAAAGACTACCGCCGTGCCCGCGCAGCAGCTATCAATATCATCCCTACCACAACAGGAGCAGCAAAAGCTATTATTCGCCTATTCCCTCAACTCAAAGGCAAACTTGCCGCCATGGCCTACCGTGTACCTGTACCAGATGGATCAATTATCGATCTCAGCATCGAACTCGATAAAACTACTACAAAGGATGAAATAAACCAAGTCTTCCGAAAAGCAGCAGAATCATATCTCAAAGGCATTCTCCAATATAACGAAGAACCTCTAGTCTCTACAGATATAATTGGTAACACTCATTCATCTATCTTTGACAGCGAACTTACTGAAGTACTAAATGATAACTTCGCGCATGTTGTATCCTGGTATGATAATGAGTCAGGTTTCAGCCAAAGACTTGTCGAATTAACTCAATTGGTAGCTAAACACTTGTAAAAAATAAAGACACGAGGGCTCTTCGAAGAGCCGTCGTAGTCTAATTCTTAGTTATCCAATTTTTGGTTCGGGCAAAAGTTGAATGAGTAGTTGGCCACCATAAGACAAGTGAGCGGTAGTTTGCTGTTTACCTGCGGGCTTTGTTTCGAGCAAGCCTGCGCCTTTCAGAATTGCCAAGTTAAACTTGATTGTACTAAGTGGTATCCGTAGTTTCTTTGACAGACGATCTGCAAGTGCTGTTGGTGAAAGATCGGGATTGTAACGAAGAGTTTGATGAGTTTCAAATAATAAGTGAAGTTGTTTTGGTGTTAAGCGCGCTTTAGCTAATTGAGTGAAAGCATAGGCTAGATGAAAGAAGAGATAATGAAAATGTGGTGTCGAATGTAAATTATCGAAGAGCCTGTCTCCGTTGGAGGATTTCGCAGCCAACCCCATCATGATCAGTTGCCATACACGTCACCTCCATAGTAATTAGGAATCCGGTGAAGAGTCGGTAGAAATCCTGCAGTATTAACGTTTTGGTCAAGATATTTGGTCTATTCATTGCGACAATACCTTGTCTGAAATGAAAAATGATTGATTGTATATCATCACAGGTGACTGTGAGTGTAAAATATAATTACAAACCTTATAACAAAAGATTAGGTCAATAATGCAGAAAATATTACATCACGTTTATCTTCTTCCTTACTCTTCACCATGAAGTCTCTCACGAACGCGGTGTATGTGCACTTGACCACGTCTTAAAATTAAACCGAATAAAACAATGATAATCAACACCCACACAATTGCGGCTGCCAATGCCAGATATATTAAATTCCAAAGAAGGAACATCAAACTAAGCGGAATTCCAATCAACAACCAAATCAATGCATAGGCAACATTGTAGATTTTGGCTGCTGTAGGCATTGTGCCTTTAGGAATAAGGTCTCGAACCAAGATAATACTGATGACAAGACAATAAAATACTATAAACAGCATTAGATAAAACAAGACGGCCAAAAAAAATAATGTGAACTGCCACAGAAAATTTATCGATAATGCTAGACTGCTTAGATCGGGAAGTTGGGTAAGAAGCAAAGTAATCACTGTAAATGTGAATCCCGCAAGAAATGTCATCACGCTAGCTAAGGAAATTATGTGTTTCCTATACTCTGAATAATCTGGCTTTGATTTGACCATAGGTCCCCACCAGCTGAATAATAGGGTCGCTAATGCTTTTATTCGTATTCTTAATGAGTTATCATAGGTGAACTCATCGTGAAAGATATTGAATTTGAATATGTGTGTGTGCAGGTTAATCATCACAAGAATATCGCTAGGGTTATTGCTGAATATCAGAAAGAAGGGTGGCAGCTTCACACTTATTCTGCCGCTGGAGATCCCAATTGGGTTAATCATTATTTGTTATTTCAACGAGAAATTACGTGGTGAGCGAAAAGGTTTCACAGAATTTTATCCGAATTTTAAGCATCTGTTTTGTCACAAAACGTTATTATAACGGAGGGTAGGGTTATGGGAATTGCAATTAGCACTAGGGATGACCAATCATGGTATATCTTGTCGGCGAAGCGCTGGTGGGGAAAGCTCCGGAAATTGCCCATATTGATCTAATTATTGGTGAGAAATCCGGTCCCGTGGGGACCGCTTTTGCACAGGGCATGACCAATGTATCACATGGGCATTCGCCGTTATTAGCGGTGATTCGACCCAATTTACCTCCCAAGCCCCATACGCTGATTGTCCCGAAGGTAACAGTCAAGGACATGGGTGATGCTGAAAAAATATTTGGACCCGCCCAAGCTGCTGTGGCGAAAGCAGTGGCGGATGCCTTGGAAGAAGGAATAATTCCGAAAGGTAAGGCTGACGAATGGGTCGTTATCTGCAGTGTGTTTATTCATCCAGATGCGAAGGATTATCGTAGAATCTACCATTATAACTATGCTGCGACGAAGCTTTCAATTCAACGCGCCCTTTCAAACTATCCTCCGGTGGATAAAATCATGTACGATAAGGATCGTGCCACTCACCCCATCATGGGCTTTCGCGTACCACGATTGTGGCGACCTCCCTATCTTCAGATTGCTTTAGATATTCCGAGCCTTGAAAAAACCAAGAAGATCATTGCAGCATTACCCAAAAGTGATAACCTAATTCTCGAGGCCGGTACTCCGCTTATCAAGCGTTACGGAACGGCTGTGCTTGGTGACTTACGAGAAGTAGCAAAAGACAAATTCTTAGTTGCTGACTTGAAAACTCTTGATGTAGGAAAGGTTGAGGTTGATTTAGCCTTTGATGAGTCGGCAGATGCAGTGGTTGTATCGGGGTTAGCCTCTGTGGATACAATTGATCAATCCATTTATGAGACCAACCGTCTTGGCATCTATTCTTTCGTTGACATGATGAATGTCGAAGATCCATTAGCAAAGCTTCAGAGTTTGAAAATGCCACCTAATGTAGTGATCATGCATCGAGG
>JABXGX010000144.1 GCA_016550405.1 archaeon
AGGGGGAGGTATTCTTCGATAAGTTCGGAGAGTTCTTTATCATCTTTGAATAATTGCCGTATTTTTGATGCGTCTTCAGGAGAAAATTTCTGGGGGACGGGTATAAGCTTGGTGTCTTGAACACGGTACATGAGACCAGGTGTGAGCGCGCGATCCATAGTGTAGCATTGGGTATAGCGGATGTCGGCTTCCCAAGCATGATCGCGCCCTAGTTTTTCACGGATCGAGTCAGGACGACCGCCAATGGCCAAGGGATCCCGTGCAACAATGATGGTATATTCTTCTTCTTGGTCTCGAAGGAGGTTGTATTTATGACCATTTTCTAATTTTAGAAAACCTGAGTGACCAACTACATCGTTTTGTTGAGAAAGGTCATTTTGAGTAAAATCAGTAAGACAGTAGGGATGATGCTGCGTGTTGTCAAGCCATTCATAAACTTGAGCTTTGTTTGTGTCATAAAGCTTGATTTTAGCGACACCTGCATCACCCTGATAATCGATGTTTATTAAAACCCCAGGCGGACCTGAATCAGGAGTCATAGGAAAATCGGATGGACGAATTGGCTGATTTTTAATCTGTGTAAGAATTCGAGTTAGGAGTGAAGGCTTCTTACTCTTGGGTGATTTGGGGGTTTCCTTAGATTTAGTTTTGGTTTCAGATGTGTCAATCCAAGATGAAAGATCTGAGGGCACGCAGTATCGCTTCCGCCTCGAATAAGAACCGTCCCACTTTTTAGCCTTTAGCCCTTTGATAGAATAGATACTTATGAGGAGGTAAAGTATGCCATCTTGTTCTTTGCCTTTGAAAAATCTTATTGTAGCCCGATTTAATACTGGTAAGGATCTGTTAGCGTCCATCAAGGAGGTTGTTTTAGAACATCAGGTGAAGGCAGGAATGCTCACCGTGATCGGCGCCGTAGATCGAGCATGTTACGGATTTTATCATCCTACTAAGAAAGCCTATACGAATCTACAATGGGCGCCCACAAGAGAATCTTCACCTGCTCTCGAAATCGCCAACTGTATTGGAAACATCGCCTGCTTGGATGAAGAGGTGCTTATTCATGCTCATATCACGTTCACTGGCGAAAAGGGGGAAATCATGGGTGGACATTTACTTGAAGGGTGCCGCATCAACCCAACCGCAGAGTTAACCCTTCTAAAGGCAGACGGGATATTGTATAGAAAGCGAAATGAAGAATTAAATTTGGCACTTCTTTCGATTTAATAATGGTTCTGACGATTTATGGCGATGCCACGAAAGCTATTAAATCATCATAAGAGTATCTAATTTGAGCGAGGTGTGATGGTACCTTGGCTTCGGCACAGCCTCCAGCAGGGTTAAGTATCTCCATTAAAGAGCACGAACACACACGTTTGACGGCAGATAACACCATTTCCCGATTTGATCCACGTGGTCAAGTGCTGATAAAAAACAATTCTCGAAAGTATGCAGTATGGGATGCGGAATTAGAGTTAAACCGACAAAATCGAACCACCCTTGGAACCGATACCTTGGATATCGGTCGTTTGGATCCGATGACAGAGTGGGAAAAAGACTTCATCGTAAAAGAAATCGAGTCTCCTATGCTTCTACTCTCTGAAGCACTCGATACTTTTTATGAACGAGTTGGCCTAAACAACGCATTAGTGTTCGAGTATAAGATGCCTGTAGAAATCAGTCTCAATCTCCGAAATCACTCAGGCGCTACAATTCATGATATTGTTGTAACGAAAGAAATCCCTCCAATTTACGAAGATATCGCTATTCAGAAAACCCAAGTTGGTTCTGTGGAATATGATTCGAAAGCTGGTCAAATTACTTGGAGAATTGCAGAACTACCTTCTGAACAGGTTGCTGTGCAGCGGATTCGTGCAACAATAACTGCCGAAGACACAGAGCCGAAGCCTGGTGGCAAAGTACAAGCGTCGTATCGAATTATTGACGTGGTACGGAGTACTCTGGTCCCAACACTTCATGCATCAACAGAAACTGAGGTTGCTGTTGAAAAGGAAGAAAACCCAATGCGGGTTGGATACTGGCGATGCAAAGCCTCCCTCCGAAATGCTTCAGAGTTTCCGATTCGCCTTGAACGAGTGCAAGTTGTCTTAACAGCACCTGAAAACGAGGTTCTGTACGAAGGAACACCTAATCTTCGGTTAGAACCAGGTGAAGTATGGGGTCATGAATTAGACGTAAGTGGAGAGCAGCCAGAATTCGATGTGATTGCCCTCTCGACTGTGGAAGCACCAATTATTCGTGAAATTGTTGGAACCATTGAAAAAACAGAAAAAATGCTCCCCGTACTTCGCATTGAAGGGAATAAACGCGTGGAACCTTTGGAATTACTTGCTTGGGAACCAGCCCCTGTATCGGTCATTTTGCAGGCTAAGAACACAGGTTCAATCGATTGTGATGAAATTGCTTTCATAGAAACACTTCCTGCAGGATTTGAACCTCCTGAAATAACCCAAATTCGTGTTCGAATAGGTGATAAGCCAATTAGTCGAAGCCTGAAAGTAGAGGTTCGACCAAAGGATCTAGATTTGGATATCCCGCATACCCTCAATATTAAGCTTCAAGACCTAACCGAAAATCACTCTCCATTGACTCCCGGAGATACTGTGACAGTAAACTACATAAGCATTGCACGAGTTCCGAAACCCAATTACGAACATCCACTTCCTGTAAAAATTGAAGCGAATACTTTTCCTCCCGGTCCGAATGCAACTGCTGAAATCCCTGAATCAATGGCCCCCGTCCTCAAGATTCGCTCAGTCGTGCGGAAACTTCGAAAAACCCGAACCGTAGCACCCACCAGTGAAGTCGGGGAACTGCTTGTTACGGTAACCTTTGTGAATGAGGGGGAGACGAGCTTGCATGATCCTGAATTACAGGATCTAGTTCCTCCTAATTTCGAATTTGTAGGCGTTCCATCTGGAACACCAGAACCAACGATTCGTGAGACAATGAATGGCACGGTAGTAATTTGGGCATTACCAACCATGATGAGCAGAGAGAGCTTTGTTGGCAAATACAAGTATAAGCCGAAGGATTAGGGCTCAATAATACCAAGTTTCGAGTTTTGGTTCCAATAAAGCCCGTTGTTTTTCATTTGTAGATGCAGGACATACTGAACGTAGAGGGCACGTTCCCTGACATGGTTCGCTAAAAAGACGTTGAGCAACGTAACACGCCTTTGTGCAACCTGTAACACAAATTGGATTTGTAGCAAGGCAACACTGTCTCCCAAAATGCCAAAAGAAGTCATCAAGTTCTAAGACAGCTCGGGATGCAGATGATGCTACTTGCGAGTAAGCAGTACCTATCAGCTTTCGCAAATGTACATCCAGTTGTAAGTCCAGCGGTTTTTGTTGTCGCAGTTGTGAAGCAAATGTGGGTGAGATATTCACGATTCCAGTGCGGAGAGCGATTCGTGAAAGATGATTGTCAACAGGAATACGAACTAGATCACCATCCGTTATCGACCAGAGATTACGACGAAGTATAAATTTCAAGAACAGATAGGCTTTCTTTTCTGCAGGATCTTCGTAAGCTTTGAAATGTGAAAGAAGTGCCATGAGCCCTGAACGGTGCAGTCGAGTATCTGAGGTTACTCGATGATTCGCAGCCTTGAGCAAAGTCAAGACAGAGCTCTGATATTTCTTTAGCAGGTGAGCCCCACAATTTCGTAATAACGCAGCTCTTTGCCTGGGATTTCGTATTGTCACTAGTGTTGGCTCGTTTACTGTATACCAATCAGAAACCGTTTCAGAGCTTATTTTGGCCATAACAGCAGGATCAAAAAGCGTGGGATTCTCCACAAATTTGCGCAAACTCAAGTGCCAAAGGAGATCAGCACCTTGAAAATAATTCCCATCCACAATTCCTTCAAAGTTTTGATTTGGTGGACTCGTGCGATGGTCAATGGCTGTGACAAAGAAAAAGAAACGAGCAATCTCCTCAGGTTGATACTCTATGGATGGAAATAAGTGCGGATCTAGAAATTGTTCAGCTTTGGGTTGAAGTTTAGCAATAAGTTGTCCAAGCCTTTTACTTTGAATATCTGAAACGGTCACTGAGTAATCCACCGATATTGACACACCCAACCACCTGCAAATAGGAAGGAATAAAAGTCTTTGTCAGAAGAAAACTATGACGAGTGATGTCTGATTTTAAAGAAGCTCAAATGGATGATGTCTTCCGGCAAATGACTGAAGTCCTTGAAAGAACACTGAACCGTATCAGCGAACTCGAACAACACATTTCGAAAGACCTGGAAAGCATTCGACGTCAATTAGATGCCGTTGGGGTTCTAAAGGACAACATTGCGAATCTCAATAACCGGATTGATTCGTTAAGCAAGAAACTTACAGAACTAAGCAAATCGGAACCTCAGGAACTCAATCGCATGATGATGCGGTCTATTGCTGAACTAGATAAGCGCATGCAAATGTTTACTATTACAGAAGTATTATCACGGCTTGAAACAGGACAGGCATTTGCACCACGAAGTATAGGCGTGACAAAAAGTCCTAAACCAACATTCGAACCCACACCTGAACCCAAGGCACCAAAAGACACCAAAGCCCCTGAAACATCTCCTGAAGCTAACGCTCAGGTTGATGCAGTAGCAGAAACCACTGGTTCTGCTGAGCCTTGGAAAGAGAAAATGCGGGAGAAATATGGTTTGAAAAAGAAGCCTGGTAAGGTCTAACTCACTTCTTCTTTTGGAGTTCAAGATAACGCCGGATCAAGCGCTCCATTCTGAGACAGTATAAGGCATCTTGAGCAGCTTGGAGCGTCTCTGAAAGTAATTCTTGAGCTTGTGCATCTGCAGAGGAGGAACGAAGATCTCCTAAAGATTCAAAACCCTGGGCAATAGTTGCGGCTAGCTGAGAATAATGAGTCACACTACTCCGTCGCTGTTCACGGAGATTAGAGAGTAGTTCCTGAAATTGAGGTTCGATGGTGTCTAGTCGAGCTTTGACCAGTTGGTCAATTTGGTTGATTGTCTCCTTGAGGGCTGATACTTCTTGAGTTAATCCAGAAATTCTCGTGAAGAGGTTGTTAAATGCTTGTGTAACAAAAGGAATCAATGATTCGTCACCAGCAGCAGCTGGTTGGTCTGGTGGTGGGGGAGTAGGGGGAGTGGGGGGTTGATCTGCCATGTTTGCTGCCTCCTTATTTGCCTCCTTTCTTGGAGGACTCGAAGTCTTTTACGCTTTTCAGAACCTCATCCAAGTCAATTCGATTCGTGAGTTCGTCTACGATTTCAATGATGACACGAACCGCTTCTTCGATATCTTTCAGATTACTGAGTTCTTTGGCTCGGTCAACTTCAGCAATGAGCTGGGTTTCTACTAGTTGACGTTGTTCACGAAATGTTGACACGTCTCGATGGATTTCTTGTGCAGCAGCATTCGCTTGCTTTGCGGTCTGTTCCATCTGTACTGAAAGATCCTGACCGAGTTGTTCAATTGCTGATTGTGTAGCTTTGAGTTGTTCTTCGAGGCCTTCAAGACCCTTTTCAATTTTTTTTATGGCATCTTTAACCGTCGCTGAATCTGACATGAGTTCTCCTATCCTATTTTCTTGTTTTCGCGGTACCGAGCCAACTACTGTAAA
>JABXGX010000145.1 GCA_016550405.1 archaeon
GAAGCAATATAGGGTTCTTCTTTGTCTTTAGGAGTTACAAATTTTGGTTTTAGGGTGTATACATTTGGTCTATTACTTTGCTTCAAAATTAGGAAATCTTCAGGATGAGCAAAGGCATTCCTATAATGCCTAATTTTATCGCATTTGTCTAATGGAATTTCGGACAGCACCGTGGCAGGGTTCTTAGAAACATATTTACGAATTCTTTTTATGACCGTGTCTAGTATTGGCACTTCTTCTTCTTGTCTTAATCCTCTTCGACGTAACATGAAAGCCAACCCAAAATTCAAAGCACAAGCTGAAGCAACAACCGACATTCTAAATGCTCCATTTTCCAAGCATGTCCACGCTTCTTCCAAATAGCGGACGGTGATAAAATGTGGTCTTTCAGCAACATGATCCCAGTCAAATTTCTTAATATTACTCAATTCTCAATGCCCCCAATAATACGTTAATTCAAATCTAGTCCCAACTCTACTATTCTCATCTCTCATATGCCTAACATAAAATAATCTCCCACTAGAACATTAAATTCATAATCTTTATATATCGCCAGTGATGTCTTGGCTGATATCATTGGTGATATGATGGTTGCTCGATGGATGCGGCGAACCGCAGGTGTCCCAAGAGGCCTTCTTCGATTCTTAGTTTTGAAATTGCTGATGGAGAAGCCTATGTCAGGTGCAGAGATTGTCGAGGAAATTGAACGGGAAACCGATGGACGTTGGAAACCAAGTCCAGGATCAATCTATCCACTTCTAGCTTCGCTTCAAGATAACGGCTACACCAAAGAGTCACCCACTGGAGAAAGTGGAATGAAACAGTATGTGCTTACAGATTTAGGAAAATCATTCTTTGAAGAACAGGTAAAATTTGGACAAAAGTTCATGAAAAAGCTTGAATTTCTTGCACCAATGCTCGTTGGAGGATTTCAATTTGGCAGCAACCATGAAAACTTGCGTGATGTTAGAGGATCTGCAAAAAGAGTTGTAAAGACATTTATAGACCTACGGAATGCCCTGAAAGACAACTTGACAAAGCAGGATGCAGAAGAAATAGCCGAAATTTTAAATGATTGTGCCAAAAAGCTTGAGAAAATTACGCGAAGAATCAAGGAGAAATGAACCCGCACAGATTCTCTGAGCAAATTAATGAAATTTGGTGTTTCCTTTGGGATTGAAAGCCAGTTTTATGATAGCTAAAAGGTCTTTGATGAGAAGAAAGACAAAGAATCTGAGCGCTATCCTCGCAGTAACCCTTGGTGTTTCTTTGTTGGTAGGTATTCAAATAACCACAGATACCTTGGGAAATGCGTTTCTCACTAGCCTGCTTCAAAGTGAGGGCGAGGTTGACATTCGCGTATTGAATGCTACCGTTGGTGGCTATCTAAAGGCGGATGATCAAGAAGAGATCAATGCTTTGGTTCCCGCTGCTGTTGGAATCATGCCAGAATTGTCAACGCAATTGCCGATGATGTTGGGATCTCAGTTTGATCCCTCTGTTAGAATAGCAGGAATTCCCAGTAATTTCTCAGAGGCGTTTGGTTCTTTTTATGATTGGAAATCTGGAGAAAAGATTGACATTGGCACTGTTTTGACTGATAATTCAAGTATTTTGTTATCAAGTCGTCAAGCAGAAAGTTTGGGATTAACTCAGGATACAATTTTTCCAGTTTCGTTGGAGACAGAGGTTACAAATGTTACGTTAGCTGTGTCGATCGATTCAACTACTGGGTTGCCGATCTTGACACCAACTTACGCCATTGAGAGTGTTGAACTCAATGTTGTTGGTGTTTTTGATTCAAAACGTCCTGGGATTGGGTCCCAATATCGTGGAGCACTGTTTACTCTGGAACATCTTCAGGATTGGGTAAGTTTACAGGATCCAATGCGCGAAAAGAATCGTGTTACCGCTTATCTCTTAGCTCTCAAAACCAACCATTTTGCTTCAGAAATTAACGAAGACTATCTTACAGAACAAGTGGATAAGTTGGAGGCAGCTATTCCAGAACAAATAGACCCTTCTACAGGAAATTCTATCAAAGTCTATAGGGTTGAATCTCCACGATTGACTTTTTTCAGTATTGCAGAATTGATCATGACTTTGATGTCCACGATGTTGACTGCGTTGGGTCTTCTAATTATGATAACTGGTGTCCTATTGATAACAAACGTTCAACTTATGAGTGTTGAAGATCGAGAATTTCAAACAGGGGTCCTGAGAGCAGTTGGGGAGAATCGCCGAGGCATTTTTCGATCTATATTGATTGAGAATCTGTTTCAAGGAATCATCGGTGGGATCTTGGGTCTTTTAGGTGGCTTAGCATTTGGCCAAGCTGTTGCACTCTATCTAGTAAGTCTATTTGGAACAGGAGAGTTGAGTGTTCAACCGGTTGTCTCTCAACAAGTAGTAGTCTTGTCAGTGATCGTAGGAGTAACCTTGGGCATCATAACCGGATTATTGCCAGCCTTGAGAGCATCACGCGTAAACATTGTGGAAGCACTTCGAGGAATCAAAGTCTCCTTCAAAGAAAAATCCAGCCGAAACTTGGTATTGTTCGGGGTATTAGCTTTCGTCGGTGGGTTATATTTCCTGTTGGTTGATGGAGTCCTTGATGACAGTTCTCAAGTCATCTGGAGTAGCCAAGGCTGGAATTCACTGGGCGAATGGAGAAATATTTTGATGGGAGCTGGGTTCCTCTTCTCTGGCGTTGGAATAATCCTC
>JABXGX010000146.1 GCA_016550405.1 archaeon
CATATCGCTGATGTGAAGGGGTAATCGGTGAAGATTTGGACTTAAGAGAATTACAACAATCGGGGCGAATTGGTCGAATAAAAGTCGAACTTCATTCGGAAAGTGGAAAATCACAGGGTGTCATTACCATCCCTTGTAGCCTTGATAGAACAGAAACAGCAATTCTTGCGGCTGCTGTGGAAACAGTCGATAGAGTAGGTCCCTGTGCTGCAAAGATAACTCTTGAAAAACTTGAGGATGTCCGAGAAGAGAAACGAAAACAGATCATTGATCGAGCCGTCGATATATTACGAGATTGGGAAGGAGAAATATCTCCTGATTCACTAGAAATGACTGATACGGTTCTTCGAGAATCCCGAACAGCAGAGATTATTAAACTTGGCAAAGAAAAATTACCGGCGGGACCGAATGCAAAAACATCGAAAAATATCATCATCGTCGAAGGACGAGCCGATGTTCTTGCCCTCTTGCGTTCTGGAGTCAAGAATGCCGTGGCAGTTGAAGGAACATCGATACCAAAATCCATTTCAGATATTGCAAAAGACAAAACCGTTACTGCTTTCCTTGATGGTGACCGGGGCGGCGATTTAATTTTAAAAGAACTCTCCCAAGTTATTCAAATTGACTATATCGCACGAGCCCCCACAGGGAGAGAAGTTGAGGAACTAACCCACAAAGAAGTGACAAAAGCACTCCGGAATAAGGTTCCAGCCCAACAAGTGATTGGTAAAACTAAACGAAAAACCAAATCAACAACGGAGAAGCCTAAGGAAAAGAAAAGGATGCATAGAACCCCTGCAAAGAAACTCAAAGAATCCCGCCGTACACGAACCAAAGTGAAGAAAGCCGAAAAACTGGAAGAAGCACCTAAAGATTTGGGAATCCCACCCCCTGTTCTTAGTTCGGCTGAAAAAATTCAACAAACAATGATGGCTGTCATATTAGATGACAAGTTTAAACAGGTCAAAGAAACACATGTCGGCGAACTCGCAAATGAATTACAGCAACTCAAAAAGGCAAAAGCACTTATCCTTGATGGTGTTGTGACACAACGCCTGATTGATATCGCTGAAGATCGGGGCATCGAATTAATTATTGGCGTTCGTATCGGGAATATCGTTAAAAAACCTGCAAAAATGCGTGTGCACACTTTCGACGAACTTCAATAACCAGTGAATTCTGTCAAGTTAGCAATGCTTAAATATCGAACCCCGCATTTTCGCTTCATCTTTATCAATACAGCGAGTGTGTAGTTGTGGTCGAAACAAACTCCAAGCTCATTCGGATTTTACAAGTCGTAGGTATTTTATTCCTACTTGGAGCTGTATTCCTTGCCATAACGAACCTCGTCTTGGATATTCCCTTTGACCAAGCAGCAGCTATCCTCCTTCTCGCATATTTACTAATTTGTGGACTTTGCTTTGGCATGGCAGGATTAATGAATGAAAATCCCGAACGAACTCGCAAATTGTTCTTTGAATGGTTTATAGTAGTAGTAGCGATTCTTATTTGGGTCATTGGAGTATATGCACTACTCCCATTATCTCCGTGAGGTATTACCTTGTCAGAATCGGCAGGTATTATTGCAGGGGTTCGTCCAACACGAATGGAATTACTATCACTCAAAGAACGGCGTGAACTTGCAGCGCGTGGATATGAATTACTTCGAGAAAAACAAGACGCGCTTGTTCGCGAATTCTTTGCAATTCTATCAGAAGCAAAAAAATATCGAGAGGAAATGGAAACTACTCTTTCAGAAGCCTTCACCTCACTAATGAATGCTAAACTGGTTGAGGGGGGAGCAAAACTTCAAGAATTAGCACTTGGAGCAAAAAGCCCCCTTGATTTTGAAGTGGAAACCCGAAACACAATGGGAGTCTCGGTTCCGATTTTCAGGATAACCGAACAGGAAGAAGCTGTCCAGTTGCATTATAGCCTAGCAGGAACATCAGCTACAGTAGATAAAGCGGCTCAAAAAGTCCGCTTAGCCCTTGACAAAGTAGTACGATTAGCTGAAATCGAAGCATCTGTTAAGCGGCTTGCATCAGAAATAGAAAAAACAAAGCGAAGAGTAAATGCCCTCAATTATGTGGTTCTTCCTCGAATTAACAATACAATCCGATATATCGAACTCATGTTAGAAGAACAAGAACGAGAAGACCTCTTTCGAATGAAACGGGTAAAAGCTATGCTTGAACGAAAGGAAGAGAAATGAATTCATTATTTTTCTGTCAACACTATAATTGCCTTTGCTAGATTTCCATCAGCCTCACGCAAAGCATTACGAGCTTCATTTTCGGATACATTGGCTTGACTTGCAACTAGTTGAACATCCTCTTCACTGAAAGTCTGAACTGGAGTGGTAGGACTTGTCTCTTCTGCTTCAGCAGATACCGTTAGACTTCTTTCCTCTGATTGGCCGATTATTTGGTAGATATCGTCACCCTGTGCCTGCATGACAAGCACTTGGGCTTGAGGGATTACGATTTCCTTATCTGAGAGTCGTATTAGCACTTCTGATACATCTTCGAGTTGTTGAAAATCAACGCCCATTTTGCGCATTTGGCGTTCCATGGAGCGTTTCTTCGATTTGACTTTCTTTACTTTCACCAATGCGGGTCCCTCATAATATATGCAGAATCGCATAAGTAAGTATAAATTTAGGTTTTCCGCTTCCTGATTGAATGTCGGGTTTTCACTGCTACACCACGAGATAAATCAATCATTTCCCGTGGGCTTAGGTGAGCTCTACCGACTGCTAGCAATGTGTCTTTCTCATCTGTAACTAATACCTCATCCCCGGCCCGTAGGTGAGGATCTACGTCTTTCACGTGTTTAGCAAAAACACTTCGTCCTTTAGCGATGAATTTCGCTACTCCCTGATCAGCAATCACTCTTAGTTTCGGTGGTGGAAGAACTTTGTGAAGGCGTTTACCACCTTCTATCGTAAGGACAATCATTCCATCATGTGCGCGAACCGTGGCAAGAATTGTTGAGTCTAAGCTTACTCGTCGAATTCGTCCTGAAGTCTTGGAAACCTCTACTTGGCATTTGTCGGGAAACAGTAAATGACCTATTGGCGCATTGAATTGGTAGTTAGCAATGCCTCTTACCCGGTAGAGTTTCTCGTTAATCTGCGAAGTAACTCGCCTCGTTTTTCTTACAATGAATTATCCATAAATGTCTGTCGCGTCACCTCTATCACCAATTGAGCCCAAAACCTTAGTGATAGCTTTATTGAAATCCTCTTTGAAGACCTCATCTCGAAGTTCACGAATAGCAAACATTCCCGCCTCAGTACAAATTGCCTTCAAATCGGCTCCAGAGGCACCGTTTGTTTTCAAAGCAAGACTACTTACATCAACATCAGGGTGAATGTTCATGTTCCGCATATGAATAAGAAGAATCTGAATTCGGGCTTCTTTATCGGGAAATGGAAATTCAATGATACGATCAAATCTTCCAGGCCTTGTAAGTGCGCTATCCAGAATATCAGGACGGTTTGTTGCAGCAATAATGCGAACATCACCCCGAGGGTCAAAGCCATCAAGCATACTAAGAAGTTGCATCAGAGTTCTTTGTACTTCACGATCACCACTAGTGGCGATATCCAGTCGACGACTAGCCACTGCATCTAATTCATCAATGAAGACGATACTTGGCGATCGTTTTCGAGCCATATAGAAAATCTCTCTTACAATTCTAGCTCCTTCGCCAATGAATTTTTGGACGAGTTCGGAGCCGATAACCCGAATGAAGGTCGCTTTAGTTTCATGAGCGACTGCACGAGCGAGTAGGGTCTTTCCCGTACCTGGAGGTCCACATAAAAGCACTCCTTTCGGGGGCTCAATGCCCACTTTTTCGAATAGCTCAGGATGAAGGAGAGGAAGTTCTACTGTCTCACGAATTTCTGAAATTTGTTCCTCTAAACCTCCGATGTCATCGTAGGTTACATCAGGGCTTTCTTCAACATTCATAGCTTGGACAAAGGGGTCAATCGAAATGGGTAGAATATCGACAACAGCAAGTGTCCGCTGGTTCAATGCCACCTTTGCCCCCGATTCAAGTTGACTGCCAATTATCGATTCGGGATAATTAACCACAAACTGTGGACCGGTGCTGCTTTTTACAATCACCCGACCATCGTCGAGAACATCGATTACTGTTGCTGAGACTAGGGGGGGCTGACGCAATTTGTTTAGTTCGGCTTGAAGAATACGAACTTCATTTTCAAGCCGCGTACGTTCAGCAATTATCTGTTCCCTTTCAACCTCAAGCTCTCGAAGCCGTTGCTCTAATAGAACTGATCGCTCAGCGAGACTCATGTAGTCCTCAGATGAAACTTCTTTTTTTCGGATGTCAGTTGAATCGGTCATTGCAAGCTCTCTGAGTTAAACGCGCTAAAAGCTTTTTTTATTCCCTCAGTCCAAGATGTCCTATTACTGAGAGATAGTTAGAACAAAAACACCTTTTTAGATATTGGCGGGTAAAGGTAGAATGGTGGCGATCAGGAACAATGCCAACCTGTGAAATCTGTGGTCGTGAATGTCATTCAACCCGAGAAATTACTCTCGAAGGAGCAACCCTTTATGCGTGTAATCGATGTGCTGAGTTGGGCCAACCTGTACACCGAACTAAGAAACAAGGATATTCGGCATCGACCCCACCGAGAAGTCGCCCAGTTTCCATCTCCCGCCCATCATCAACAATCAGGCATACAGGTTCCCGTTCTCGACTCCAACAGCGCGAATTAGTGCCAGTCGAGAATTTTACCAAAATAATTCGGAAAGCCCGAGAACAAAAAGGGTGGTCACAACGAGATGTGGCTAACCAACTACATGAGCGGACGTCACTGATAACAAAAGTCGAAAGTGGCAAAATGACTCCAACAATTTCACTGGCACGAAAATTAGAACGGTTGTACAAAGTCACACTACTAGAGGAGGCAGAGTCAGTTGATCTTTCTCCTATGCCTTCACCGAGCTCTGCAACCTTAGGTGATGTGGTTCAAATAAAACGAAAGAAACCAACATCGCAATAAGTTGTTTTGTTGGTATTCCTTAGACAGAAGAAGAGGAATTTCCATGGTTCCAATAGACAGACGAATAGTCGTTCTGAAATTGGACCACCGTCCAGAACGTGATAAACGTATAACAACGCATGTTGGACTAACAGCACGAGCTTTTGGCGCAACCGAATTTTGGGTTTCTGGATTAAAAGATCCTAAAATTTCAGAAACAATACAGAAGGTAACGAGTCAGTGGGGAAATCAAGCATTCAAAACCACCTCTAGTGTAAAGTGGCGAAATCGTATTCAAGAATGGAAAGAACAACAGGGTGCAATTATCCACCTTACCATGTATGGCCTTCATGTTGATGAGGTAATTGAACAAATCCGTTCTTCACAACAACCATTACTCATCGTGGTCGGAGGTCCCAAAGTGCCTAGCGAGATCTTTCACTTAGCTGATTTTAACGTTGCAATTGGTCATCAACCACATAGCGAAGTTGCAGCTCTCGCCTTATTCTTGGATAGGCTCTTTGAGGGACGAAGCCTTTACCAAAAATTTTCTGATGCAAAAATAGAAATCCAGCCGACAAACCATGGCAAGCAAGTTAAGAAATCTGATTAATTCTCTCGAGCGATTTAAATCAGCAATTTCCGTTGTTAAACAAAAAGGTCTATATTCAACGTAAGATTAGATTATGTGTAAATCTATGTCCGGACGTGAGACGCTAATTAAGCAGGTTGTCATAGAATTCGCCGGCGAAGACGCATTTGAAGTAGTTAGACACTTAAAAGATAACGAAGAAACGACTGATGAGGAAATTGCAAACGAAACGGGCATGCGCCTAAATGCCGTCCGCAAGATCCTTTACAAACTTTACGATCTTCATTTAGCGTCATATCGCCGAACCCGCGACAAACAAACCGGTTGGTTTGTTTACTACTGGATATTAGAACCTGAACGGATTCATGGCTTACTCCGAGACAAAAAGAACAAGGTTCTTGATAAGCTGCAACA
>JABXGX010000024.1 GCA_016550405.1 archaeon
AGGAAGTTTCATGTTTTCGAATTTAATATGAGAGACAAAGACCCCACCCCGACCCATCAACGTGAAATCTCGTTCGACTGAAAAGCCCTTCCATTTGGTTTCAACAATGAAAGCAGACATACCACTCTTACTATCAACAGTTGGGTCAGTGATGGCAAAGACAACGATTTGATCTGCAATGCTGCCATTGGAGATGTACCGTTTCTCACCGTTAAGAACCCAGCATTGATCTTTCTCACTCCATTCCGCCTTCGTCTCCATTCCGGTAGTATCACTACCTACTGAAGGTTCCGTAATGGCGAGAGCTCCGATTTTTTCTCCAGTGGCCAACGGAACAAGATACTTTTGCTTTTGTTCTTCAGTTCCAAATCGTAGAATTGGAATTGCACTTAGAGTACAGCTAGCCCCGAACATCATCGTAGCTGAAGGAGACACCACGGAGAGCTCTTCACCGGCAATGAGTTGGTACATAAACGGCTTATCAGATCCACCATACTCCTGAGGAATCAATAACCCTGATAATCCAGCATCAGCAAGTTTCTTGAAGAATTGACGGTGATCGAACTCTCGCGCTTCGATATGTGTGCGTAAAGGTTTGATTTCCTGTTCAACAAACTCACGAACCTGTTTGCGGAATGCCAATTCAGCCGAGGTGTAGAGGAGGGCATCATCGTTGATTTGAGTCATAGCGGAGTTTCCCACCTGTTATGATAGAAAAGGAATGGTAGTATTTAGAATTAATATTGTTCGATGAATTTTGTTCAAGTGATACCAATAAGAATGAGAAGAACGTGGAGCTTGTCTGCTATTGAGAGTTATGGACCAATAACAGGAAGATGTGCGTTTATGCGATTCTTTGGACATCTCATAAAGGGCGAAATCACCAGCCCTGAAGCTGGACGAGTAGGTAGCTTTCCGGATATGAATAAAGCAATTGAAAATCCGCGTATTCTCCTTGCCATGGCTTTGCGTAATCAGGGCTCCTTAAGTCGGTTTGCGGCTCGCTATTTCAGTGGCCTCCTCCCGGAAAAGGTACCTGAAGTGCGGATGCTGAAAGACTACATTCGAGTCCATGGTTATCCTCGCGCTTCGAAGGATGAAATAGATGACATTCAATTCGCAACATATGCGTTCGGTGGGGTAACTGAAACTGTGAAGGCTTGTAAAGAAGCGGCAAGAATTCGACATCAAATGCATCGAGAAGCACATGAGAAAAGCAAGGGACTCACTCTTGAGCAGCGTGCTCAGAGCCTTCTGAAGATGCAGGATTTTCTTTGGGACCATTATGAGACGTTCAAAGCGATTGGTTTAGCGGAAGGAACGCCGATCAAACTCTTTGAGTGGCAGACAAAAGGTGTGTTTGACACTCTTTATGAGGAACATATTAATTTTGCTAGCTCGAAAATTGCACCCAAAGAGATACCTTGTTCCAACAGTGAAGAAAGAACGATTATTTCACGTTATCCGTTTGGTGCCGTTGGTATTTTTCCTCCCTATAATGCAGCCATTGGATTAGGGGGAATGGCTATTATCTCTTCGTATTGGGCCGGGAATGCAACGGTTATCCGTACGCCATCAAAAATGCCTCTCACGAATATGGAACTGTCCTATGTTCTCCGAGACCTCATGGAAGAACTCGACTTTCCATTAAGTGCTTTTCAAGCTGTAATCGGTCCTGCCCGATCGATTGCTCAATATATGGTAAATGAAGCCCCATTGAACGCCATGGTCTATTATGGTGATTCAGATATCGGGCTTCAATTGATGGCTCAGGCAGTTCGTCGGGGCCTCCATTTCATTCCGGAACTAGCAGGAAGCGGAGCGAGTCTTGTGTGGAAGGATGTTGACATCGACAAGACAGCTGATTTCATCACTCACGCTCGGTTCTTCGGGTCAGGTCAAATTTGTCTTGCTGCAAAACGCCTATTCCTCCATGAGGACATTCATGATGCTTTCATTGACGTATTAGTAGAAAAGAGCCATAAGTTGAAGGTCGGACTTCCAGAAAAATCAGATACCGATTTACCCATTGTAGGAACACGTCCCATGTATCAGGTCATTGATATGACCCAGGAAGCACTGAAGAAAGGGGCCAAGTTACACGCAGGAGGCTATCGAATAAACGTTGACGGAGAAAAGGATGAAGCAGGGCTGTTCTACAAACCTACAATTCTGAGTAATGTCCCGTTGGACTGTCAAATGTGGTATCATGAAACATTTGGTCCCGTGCTTCCAATTATGAAGATAAGCAGCATCGAACAAGCCTTAGCTCAAGCCAATAATACGCCATATGGATTGCGCACATCAGTATACACGAATACCGAGGAAGTTTGGCAACAATTCTATGATGAAATCGAGGCGCCAGGTGTGGCGATAAATACTAATCATCTCCATTTTGATGATTACTATCCCCACTTAGGAGGACTCAAGACCAGTGGTGTATTCGGAGGCAAGTACTTCTATGAAGTGTTAACCTATATGAAATATCGCCACTTCCCAGCATGACCAATTGCAGCAATGTGATGTGAAAGGCTTTTAACCTAAAACGTGATGCAAAGGCACAAAGCTTCTCGGTGCTGTACTAACATGTATGATGAAGAGCTTACTAATTTGATGATTCCTGGACCTGTGCCAGTTCATCCACGTGTATATCGGGCAATGTCCCGTATATTATATGGTCACCGAACACCCGAATATCAGAACACCTACAAAGAAACTGTGGCACTCCTACAGCGGTTGCTACAAACAGAGCAGGATGTCCTGATATTTGCAGGTTCAGGAACGGCAGCTATGGAAGCCGCTATCGCAAATACCCTAGAACCTGGTGAAAAAGTCCTAAATCTTGTTAATGGGAAATTTAGTGAACGCTGGGGAGAATTGACCACTGCTTTTAGTGGAAAACCCGTTATTCAAGAATATACTTACGGTCAAGCTGTAGATCCAGAGAAGGTTCGTGACGCATTAGCAAATGATGCTTCGATTCGGATTGTGACACTGTGTCACAATGAAACTTCCACGGGAATATTGAATCCAGCAAAGGAAATTGGACAAATCGTCCGCGACTATGACCGGCTCTTCATTGTTGATGGCATTACTTCTGTTGGAGGAGATTATGTCTATCCAGACAAATGGAATTTTGACATGCTTGTGACTGGGAGCCAAAAATGTCTGGGTGTTCCTCCGGGATTAGCCGCGATTTGGGTAGGAAACCGTGCTTGGCGAAAAATTGAGGAACGTAAAACGCCAACTCCCACATTCTATTTGAATCTCATGAAAGCGAAGAAACGATATGATGGATTTGGGGACTCCCCCTTCACCTCAGCTGTTAGCCTAATGTATGGTCTCCATGAATCGCTCACCATAATGTTTGAAGAAGGATTTGAAAACCGAGTTGAACGCCATCACCGATTGGGAAGAATTACACGTGCGGGATACTTAGGGATGGGCCTAGACTTGCTGGCAGATCCTGCCTATTACTCGAATACTGTAACAGCAGTGAAATATCCATCGGGAATAGCTGACAAGGAATTTCGAAAACAAGTACAAAATCTCGGCATCCTGATAGCGGGCGGACAAGGCCCAGTAAAAGGGAAGATTTGGCGGACTAACCACATGAATATTTGCACCGAACGAGACGTCCTAGCGACCTTGGCAGTCATCGAAATTGTGCTCAAACGGATGGGCTTCGAATTTCCGATTGGATCAGGAATACTCGCGGCTCAAGAACAAGTTCTTAAAGAGAAAATCTAATTGCGTTCGGTTTTTAGCGCGTCACCCTTATAGCGGGGAAAGAGAATCACATATTGTCGCAAAAAGAAAGGATACTCCACCCCTACGTTAGACACCAGTAAGGAAAATAGGTGAAAGAAATTGACACCAAAGGAAGATACAACAAAAACCCCAGTGGTGGCACCCAAACAAGACAGGGCTGCTCAATGTGCTACCCCAATTAATATTTCAGCTGAATTATTAACCGCTTTGCAAAGCCGGTTTAAGCTTACCGAATCTGAAAGTCGAGCCTATACAAGTTTGCTAGTAATGGGACAGCTGACAGCTGATGAGGTTAGCAACTATTCAGGAATTCCTATGGTCAAAGCAACAACTGTAATTGATGCCCTTGAGAAAAAACAACTCATTAAATCCTTACCCGGTGTCGTTACGCGGTATCGCGCTTTTGCTCCTTATAAAGAATTAGCGGACGAAGTACAAGCTTTCACAAAAGATACTGAAAAATCGTGGAAAGAATTACAAAAATTACAAACTCAGACATTAAGTGAAATACATAATGAACTTCAATCAATGACGCGTCAAACCCGAAATGCACTCGAAAACTTGAATGAGAGACAAGGAATTGCGTTAAATGAAGCTGCAATGGCCACAAATATTGTTTTAAATAATGTGGCAGAAAACCTCCAAAAATCCTTGGACAATCTATCTTCTTCGAGTGAAACTGAAATTACTAATCAAAGCATGCAAAGTCAGCAATCACTCGATAACCTCATTCAAGAAGGAATATCGCACCTTGAAGATACCCAAAAACTTGCTTTAGAAGACGCTACACAGGCAATGAGTGCTCATCAAGAAGAAACGAAACAATGGATAAGTGCAACTGCTGATCAACTGATTGCACAATCCGACGACCTATCTCATCAGGTAAAATCCCATTTTGAAGATGCAAATAATCTATTTCATCGAAATGTCGACTCGGGAATCAAAGCCATTACATCTGAAATCACCTCACAAAAAGAGGGAATATCAGAATTAACCGAAGAAACCGTATCAAGCTATATTACCACCCTTGAATCCTACACTCAAGAATTACAGCAAGTGCTGGACGTCTTACAAAGAGAAAACACCCAAGTATTAACAAAGCACTCACAAGCTCTTACCACACAAGTTCGAGATACATGGACACAACGAGTACAAGCATTAGATGATCTACTAGCGGAATTGAATAAAGCCACTCGATTGGAAAGTCGTCGTTTAGGTCAACAGAAGAATAAAGCTGTTACAACAATCGAGTCTACAATCAAATCTAATCGTAATGCAGCTCTGCAAAGTATTGAAACCCTATTTCATGATTTGAAAAAGACTCATAATCACAGTAGTCTTGAACTCCGACGGCTACATAAGGAAACTGAAGCCACTGTCACGCCATGGCCTCCCTCCTCTCTTGATTTCGCACAACTTACGAAAATAAAAACTTCAACCGCTAGCTTGATGGAGCAAGTAAGGACCGAACAAGATAAACTTCTCGAAAGTAGCAGTCAAGCAATTGGGATTGAAATACGAGATAGCTATCTTGCCCAGCTTCTTGAGGTTCAGAACCAACTACAAGCTTTGATAAAAGAAAGCAAAACCCAACAATCTAACCTCTCTGAAAACTTCAAGTCAATTGCAGATCAAGTCGGACGTCGGTTAAAACGACGCTTGAGAACCATCCAAAAAACAGCCGAAGCCTTTCTTTCAGATTTCCAAACAAAAGTGGAATTGCAGGAACAACAAAACCGAACACTAAGTAAACAAATTCAGAAACTCTTGAGTTCAGAGAGCACATCAGCAAATAAAGCTCTAGAGACTACTGAAAAGCAGTTAAGTGATTATGCCAGGACACGACTAAGGCAGGCACAATCAACCATCAAGAAATCAACTCAAGAGAATCTAGCCCAAGTCACGAAGACTCAAACCCTCGTTGAAAAGCAAATCCGCTCATTTCAAGCCGCCATGAAGAAAATCAATGGAGAAACCGAAGCCGAACTTCGAAACGAATTAGCCACACTTGAAAAAATCATGCGACAATATTCTGAAGGAATTGAAAGTACAACAGAAAAAATGCAAGTTGAGCAAAATCTCAGTATTGAAACCGCTATTGGCAGCTATCAACCAACTGTTGCCGAGCGGCAAGAACTGCGAGATAACGCCATTTCGAAGGCTATTCGTTCACTCACAACCAAACTTGAAAAAAGAGATCAAACAGTTGCTACTGGCCTATACAAAATTCTAGCAGACGAGATTCCAATAATCGCCCTCTCAGCACTGAAGGAATATCAAACAACACTAGAAAAAAAGGTAAAAGGAGCTCTCAAACTAATCGAAGAAGCCACAGAAGCGGAGATACCAAATCAATTATCTGAAACCACTCTCGAAGCCTTAAATTCAATTATCACACAATCTCTTGCGAAAGAGTTGGATGATATTTCAAATAGTTATCAAGAATTTCTATCTACACAACAAACACACCAAGACCAATTGTCAGAGACCGCCTTAACGCTAGCCCAGGACGAATTTATAGAAAGTCTGGGTCAAGGAATTGCTAAATCCAATAAAGTGACTGCTGACGCAATTCAAGCCCAACTGAAACCAATTATTCGTGATTGTAAAACAAAAATCAGTCGCCAAACTAGACGCGAAAAACAAATTAGCAAAATTGTCCAAGCAACATATGAAAAAATCAAAGCTCTTTCCAAAACCACCTTAGCGAAGGTGACAAAGACTAAACGCGATAAGTTTGCAAAAGAACTGCAAACCATTTTCCAATCTTTCAGGACCCAACTTGAAAAACAAACAAACCGTGATGAGCAGATTACTGGAATTTTCGAATCCAGTTTGACTCGCCTTGAGGAATTGCCTGAAACTATCTTTGCTGAAACCGCTCAGCCTCAGTTAGATAACCAGCTATCGAACCTCCTCGCCATCCTTGTTGATTACCAGTCAGCACTAAAACGGCAACACTTGACCAATACGAAAGAGATAACCAATGAATTTCAATCACACCTAAAACGATTTTTACAAACTAATTGCGCGAAAATTTTGAAACCTCAATTAACGACCCTCCTGAAATCCAGCGGAAAAGAGGTCATTGAAACTTATCGAACAAAAATGACGAACGAGCAGATATCAATGGAAGTGCAAGCAGAAGCAGCCTTTCAAACTACACTTGAGAAACAACTCCGCAGTCAACTTCAACCAAAGATTCGAGAAGCTTCAGCAACCCAAAATCCCCTAATCAGCGAATCTATTACGAACTTTGAATCAAATCTCGGCGAAAAGCTAAGAAGATTTGATTCAGATACTCGAGAATATGTTGAAAAGTACTGGTTACCTCTTACAAAATTCATCGACGAATTTTCATCTTCAGTAGTGGCCAACCTCACTGCTCTCAACACCGCCTGTGGAACAGCAATCGATCAAGCAACGGTGAATCTAAATGCAAGTCTCTCAAATTTCGTTGATGTTACAGCCAATCTCTTAACAACAACCATACAGATCTTCGACCGAGAAAAAAACACAATAAAGGAACAAGTCACTCAAGGCTTTTCTGAAATGCGAGAAGATTGTCTCGCTCAGCTTCAAGAAACCCAAGTGCTCTTCGAAACAGCAGGAACAGATATCGCTGCACAACGATCGGCAACTAATGAGAAAATCGCCACTATGTCAAGTGAAATCGAGAATACTACAGACTTGAATCTAACAGCTATTCGAGAGGGAGCAGATTCTTTTGTTGAAACAATTCGAAACGAATTACAAACCCAAGAAGGTCGCGTCAATGATTTGAAGAACACCATCCAAGATCTTATCCATGAACAAGGTACCACCCAAATTCAAACGGTAGGTCGTATCCAAGAACAATTAGAAAACTTCTCACAGACACAGATACCAAAAGCGCGGAATATCATCGAGACAATCGGGAATACCTACAATGCTAGAATAGAAGAGCAAAGAGCGGCGATTAATCAACTATTAGAAGGATTTTCTGTCACGTTATCACAGGAAACTGATGATTATGTGACAATATTAGAACAGGAACTAATCCAGTTACAGTCAACCATCTCAAAATTAGTAGAGAAGATTGGAGAGACTAGTAAAACCATTGATACGGAATTAAATGCACAAATCGACTCATGCAAAGAAAACCTGCTTGAAGCAATACAAAACCAACATACGACCCTTAGCACAAACACCACTTCCACATTTAAATCACTTATCGAACAATCACGGGAAGGCCAAACACAGCTCCTAGACAATTTAACGCAGATAACAGAAGAAGGAAAGGAGTTTCTTGACCAGAACCAAGTTGAACTCACAACAACAATAAAGAGTACGCTTAATGAACTCCTTTCGGAGAACGATCAGACATACGAAGTACAACTAAACGAACTAAAGACCAAAACGCAAATTATTAGCTCACGTTTTGAAGAAAATCTGTCTACAGCATGCGACAAACTGTTAGGGTCCACCGACCAGCTTTTAGAATCACTAACTACTTTATTGACCAATTCTGACACTGAACTAAGCAAGCTCTTCTTGGATACCACTGGAGCAATTGAGGAAGCTAGGCAGACTTTCCAAACTCAAATCAGCCAAGAAGTGGAAACCGCCTTGCAAAGCCAAACAAAGACAATTAATTTAACTGAAAGCCGATTGACCCGAGCCAACCAAGATAGCATTCGACGGACAACAGATAGCTTACAAAATTTCAAAGCTACTGCCCTAAAAGATCTTCAA
>JABXGX010000025.1 GCA_016550405.1 archaeon
TGGGCTTCAGGTCATTCGATTTCTCTCCTTTCTGCCATCCAAGCTACAGGGTCTCTGGCTTCTGCCCCGGAAAGACTAACTCCTTCTGAACACGCCAGCCTTAGCTGGTCGCACTACTTAATCCGACGCAACAAAAACCTTCGTTTTTGGGCTAAAATCGAGGATTGTCACTTCAATTTTAAGTTGATTCGTCTTGCTCTTGCTAAATCATTGTAACTCGCGCTCACAAAAGAAGTTATGAAAAAATCACCCAAAATTACAAATATCTCCTCACACCGTTACTATCCAGCATTCTCTATCCTTATACATAGTTCCAGATTCTAAAATCTGTATGTGGACATCCCCATTGTAAGGTAGGTTTGAAAGGCAAGAATGTTATTCAAACCAACTTCCATCCAATGATTGAATTTCCGCATCTTTCAACAATAGCAGCAAATGTGACAAGACCTGGCATCTTGCTATTGCAGCCTGCTCCTCTTCTGTAACGTTACCATGAAAGCTCGATTCACTGAATTGTCCCTTGTACATCTTTAAGATAGTATCTTTGTATTTGTTAATGTTGAAAAGTGTTATCCATCTTATAGCGGCAATATTTTCTCTGATATTTTCAAGATTCTGTTGGACTTCTTCCCTAGTTTCTTCGGTTCTGCCAACATTAAGAATTTTATTCTTTATGATATTGATCTGTTCCTTGACGAACGCAAGTGTATCAATAAAACCACTGTTTATTTCCTCTCTGTATAAATCCAACAGTTCTTTACTAATGTTCTCAATCTCATCTCCGTAAACGCATAATTCAGTGGCTATCAGTTGGATACTGATAACAGCAACTTGTGTTGCTTCCAATTCAGAGGCCTCATTATTGAAAAATTTCTCAAACAACGGCATGTCTTTTCGGGCCAATGCCCATATTTGATCTCTGTTACGCTCAAGTAGTAATTTATTGATATCCATGGGCAAGAGCCTACAACCGTTAAAATTACTTCACAGTGCAATCTATTATCATTATACACATTTCGCCCTAAATAACAATCTTGCTTTTTGTACCAACTCATTTCCATTTTATTTGATAGAGCTAAAGCTATAGCGCAGTAAAAAAAGATAGAAATGATTAGACACCAGCCCTGATTCGTTCGGTCGCCAAGGCATTTAGGCTTTTGCTGTCAAATCAGTTTCAGAAAGGTAACGCCGAAAAAAATGGCACTAAATACCATAAAGCTTTATGTAGCACCATGTCAAATACATGGGCAGCACATAGACGCATGAACAAATTGGTAGGAGCTTGTAAAAGTAAGAAAGAAGCTACATACATGAGCCTATCAGCTTTATGGCAAAATAGTCTGTCTAAAGATAGAACTATTGCCTCTTATACTTGCCCATCAATTGCCCTTCGGCAAGGATATGACCTTCCATCGCTTTGACTAGTTGCGCCTTGGTTGAGCTGGTTGACAAAACGAGCTTCGTATCAAGGGCGTAGACCTTGAAGTAATAGCGATGTGTCCCGCTTGGCGGAGCCGGTCCACCGTATCCGGGCTTCCTGAAATCTGTAATACCTTGGCATGAACCGTCTGCCAACTTTTGGTCAGTTGGAACGTTTTCCGGTAGCTCCATTTTATCAGGTGGGATGTTCCACATGATCCAGTGCACCCAAGTCCCCATCGGAGCATCGGGATCATCATTGATGAGTGCAATACTTTGTGTTCCTTCCGGGACAACTTCCCACTTTAATGGAGGTGATACATTCGCCCCATCGGCAGTATATTTTGAGGGTATCATACCCCCGTCCTCGAATGCCGTGCTTGTAACCTTGATTGTCATTTTCTTAGCTCCTTCTTTTGCAGAATCACTTGGTAACTCTTTTTTGTCGCAACAGCAGAATAGAATTGGTAACGCCAACAAAATATAGAACATTCTACTCATGATCGGTCCTCCCAATCAACTCTACTCGAAATTTGATCAACAAGCTGTGTCAACTCGCTTCGCTTCGTATTTTTGATTATTATACGTGGATTCATTAGGCAATGCAACGCGGGGTATGAGATTTTCAGGGAAACGGAAAAGCTACACAAGGTGGAAGTCTGGCAGTTCAGGCAGGGATCCTTATTGGTACGGTGGCCTCAGGCCTGTAATACTCGGGGCCAAAAGCTTTCGATGCAACTTAAAGGTGTAGAATTCACACCAATTCTGAATTTTTCTTCATTTCAGGCCTATTTAGTGGACGAAAGCAGGTCGATTCTGGGGTACTAATTTTTCAAAAAAGAATTTGGATTTGTACCTAGATTCATGTATTATAATGAACGGAAAATGCAGCGGATTGGTCGAAAAGAATTAATTTCGGGAAGAAAGCAATTGTATTTGCCTTTTATCGGAGATATCGCCATGAAGAAAGCATTATTTTTTTGGATCACTATATTCATTAATATTACATTCGCGAATGGTGAGGAAGCTTTAAAGTCCAACAAAAATACGGTAATCAACTCTGACAATATTAGTGGGGTTGACTCAGTAACAATCGCAGGTGATCAAACAGCAATTCCCTATGAGCAGGTTCTTTCGATGCTCTCAGTCCAAGGGTCGCGAGAATTGCTCCCAAATATGCGCAGGCTCCAGGTTCCTGAGGCGATGCCAGGATTAGCCAGAATCCTTCGCGATTCGGAAAAACCAGAATACATACGAAAACTTGCGGCTTTTATAATGGGCAAGATTGGTTCGCCTGAAGCGAGGAAGGTTTTGATTGAAATGCTTGAGAAGACAGATGAACCGAGTCTTGAATGGGGGGGATCCTTATGGGAGCGACTTACTGAGGCTGTGTATGATTGCATCGAACATGAATCCGAGCAAAAGCTTCTGGAAGATCTGCAACACGCGAATCCGCATGTCCGGTGGTGTGCAGCATCGCAGCTTGGTAAACGCAAATCAGCTGCTGCAGTTGATGCATTAATTGAACTGCTCAAGGACCCACACCCAAATCCGCGGCTCGGCGCCACATGGGCCTTGGGAGAGATTCAGGATGTGAAGGGAATCGAGGAATTAATCGCGATTGTTGAGAAACGCAGAACCGGTGGTAGTCGCCTCTCAGCCATCGAGGCAATGGGAAAGATCTTATCACCACGATGCATCGAGGCGATCAAATCCGTAGAGCCAAATGATCCCGACTACTGGATGGTAGAAAAGTCACCAGTTACGCGGGCCGAGGTGCTTAAAGCTAATCTGCCAAGCTTCAAACTTATCCTGAAATGGTATGAACCAAACATCGAAAAGAGAGTGATATATCCATCGCTTGTGCTAACGGTACCCAAATATGAAGGAGAGGTGGACTGGACAGTGGTAAAGATAAGTGAAGAGCAGGCGACCAGGATTATTGACTGCCTCTTAGCTGACGGTTATGTGAGACTCGCTACTGATACGCGTGGGAAGAATCACTGGCCGGGATATGCACGTTACTCATTGCGTATCTCCTCAACAGGAGGACCGAACCTTTCCAAATCATATGATCTGAATTTTGAGTTCATCGAGCAGCTTGATTCACTACGCGAAGTTCTCTATGGTGACGCGGCCGAAGCGATGGATGGTTTGCTTGAACAAATACAGAGACAATACGTAATTGGTGAAAGTAATAAACTGGGGATGTGGGGAGACGAGACATCCGATCATCGGGAATTGTGGTTGTCGGCAAAGAATGCCCTGCCGGAAGGCACCTTCTTCGGAGTAGAAGCAGCATGGATTGACATGCATCACACGACAGCTATCTGCATTGTATTTAAGACTTCATCTGGAGGCGTGGTGTTCTATGAATATACGAATTCTTATGCTGCTATTCTGGATACGAGTGCTGAAGGATTCTCCTGCCGGCAGTTTATCAAACTCTGGGAATCCAAAGAAGATTACAATCGCGAGGAAAGATTAAGTCTGCCTATGCATCATCGTCTCTTGTCTCGGAAGTGGTGCGGACGACCTACATACAGCCATGCTAGAGTCACTGCTCTGGATATAGACGGCGATTGGGATAAGGACTTAGTGGTCAATCTATGGTATTCAGGTGGTAGTTACGCTGGAGCTGAAACATTTGTTTTGCGAAATAACGGTGGCATATACACCATCGTACTGAGTAAAAAAGGCGCAGAAAGCCAGCGATTCGGTACTAAAGCCAAACCTCTCAAGAGAATTTCCGATCTCGATAGTGACGGAATTGCTGAATTGATGATTTGGGATGAACTATCGGGTCCGGAACCACATTCAAATTCACGTTGCTGGCTGGACATTTATCATTGGGATGGTAGCAAGATGGCCCAATGCAACTCATTATTCCCCCAGGCTTATGAGCAACCGAAAAACGGCTTCCTGGAGATTTGCAAACTCTACCCTGACCAGACGCCTGAATATTATTACTACCTGGGCATGATTTCGGAATATCAGGCCCAGATAGAGCAGGCTGTCGATTACTATGAGAAATGTGCCCGATGTGCTGAGGCCCCGAGGATATACGTTGATGCCGCTAATGAAATGCTAAGACATATCGGATCTGAAATTTCCCAGTCGTCCAGTGAATATAAAGAAGGACACAAATTCTGGGACCATCAGAAAGAACCAATTCCTACTATCATCGCGGGAGAAAGGGCAACCCGGATTAGACATTATATGTCAGCATTGTTTGTCCCGTGCCCGGTGAGGGAGAGAAAAAGGGCGGAGAAAGCACTCGTCGAACTTGTCTCGAACTACAAGCTGCTAGAGAACTCATTCGAAGCTGATGCCACTTGGTCCTCACCAGTGAATTTTGGATCAACGCCCGACCGGCATGCGGTTATTGCGTTCCTTCATGCCGGAACAGGCCAATATGTTAGTGTATGGGTTCTGTGTGAAGAGAAAGATGTAGTCAAGAGTTTTTCTTTCAAGGGCAGCGCTAAAGGGTGTGGCTACTGGCAAGTATGTGATGACCTTGACGAAGATGGTAATGCGGAGATCATAATAAAACACTATGTTGGCGATTATAATGGTGCTGGCATAACTGCCGTTTGGCCTGCTATATATAAATGGGATGGTAATAGTTATATTAGAGCTGATGAACATTTTCCTGACTATTATGCAGAAAACGTGGTTCCAAAATATGAAAGGATTATAGAACAGCATAAGGATTGGCAGGACCACGATAATAAGCAGATTCGCACTATATATGAAAAATGTAGATTTGTCCTGCTAAAGGCCAGGGCAATCGCGCAGAAGCTTAACCAAAGGCTTGAGCCAATGCCAGTACTTCAAAAAATTGATCTACCAGGCCTGGCAGTTTCTTTGGGGATGTCCGTAGATGAAGTTGCAGAGTCATTTGCCAATATTGATTTCACTCACAAGCCCGAGCAACGCTGGCAAAGAAATGGACAATCCTTTTTGAAACCCGAAGAGATCACCTGTGATGTCGTTCATCTACGACGTCTTAATAACCAGCTTGAGGACGCCCGATTCGTATTTGAGAATCATCGGTTGGTCAGAGTCATGCTGACAATTATCGATGTTCAAAACTGCCTTAAACCGCTGGTAGATGCCCTGGATCTGCGCCAAGTCGAGCCGGGAGTATATGAAGGACTAAATGGTCAGATTCTGATGAGAGCTGGAAGAGGCAATGCCGAAAAACAGACTTGGGAAATCACTCGAAAATAGAAATCGCTGAACGAACTGGAGTGTAAAGCCGTCAAGAGTAAGGAATCTTATGAAACGTCGCGATTTTCTTAAGACAAGCACAGTAGCAGTAGGATCTCTTGCTGCAACGGGTTTTCCGCAGGAGACATTTAGGCCCGGAACAGAAAACCAAGGGGCTGAAGGTGAACACTCAGGCACTGAAGTTATCTCGAACATAAGAAGGCAAGACTATCCAGGAAAATCCGCAAAAGAAAAAGCCAAATGGTGTGGCGGTGTGCATGTAACAATCGAAACAGAAGAGTATTTACTTGCAATGCCTCCGAAAAGGATCAGGCTGGTATTTAACGTTCAACGTATTAGAAA
>JABXGX010000147.1 GCA_016550405.1 archaeon
ATGATAGCGACTTTGACACCTTCCCCGGTACTGTGAGGGAGAGTAACATCGACATTGAGTTGTTTGCCACCCTTCTTGAGGTCGATGCCTTTGAGGTTCACAATAACCTCCATGGCTTCTTCGAATTTCCGTTTCTTCGCTTTGGATTGGGCTTCGCTAACTGCAGTGACTATGTTATCTAATTTCAATGACATCGTTGTATTCACCTGAGTTATCCTTGTAGTTTCTCTGCATAGAGCCCGGCATCGATTTCTTTTTGGACTTCGCGGCCGTCCTTTCCTTCAATGGTGACGCCCATACTTACACATGTCCCAAGCACTGATTTTACGCGGTTTTGTAGTGAACTGCCAAGGAGGTCTTGATCCTTGGCTCGTGCAACTTTCACAATCTGGTCAAGAGTAATATCTCCTGTGACTTCCGTTCCTGTTGCACCGGTGCCCTTCTCTACACCAAGCTCTTTGATAATCAATGCGGAAGTGGGGGGAAGCCCAATGGTAATTTCAAACTCTTTAGTATCATCATCTACAACAATGGTGACTGGAACTTTCAAGCCCTTCAAATCTGCCGTTAACTCATTGATACGTGAAACTATCATATACAGGTTGGCCCCGGTAGGTCCCAAGATTGGGGCGATGGGAGGTCCGGCGCTTGCTTTACCGCCTTCGACAAGGGCTTCACATACGACTTTACCCATTGTTGGTGTCTCCTCTAGAGATAGGTCAGCTTCAAGAGCTATACGCGATTTAAAAATGTTCTGCCTCAACTTAGACGTTCAACGGGTTATGGTGCTAGAGTCCGAGGAGTTCTTCCTCTTCTTCGGGTTCCTCGCGGGTTCCGCGTTCAACGATGCGTAAGAAGTCGGCATGGACTTTAACGGGGATGGGGGAGGGGGCTTCGAAGAGTTCAAGGGTGATTTCGTTCTTCGAGGTGTCGATGCGCATGACACGAGCACGTTCTCCTTTGAAGGGTCCACCTGTGATTTCGACGATGTCACCGAGCTCCAAGTCTTCAGTGGGTGGTCGTGGAACGAGGATGTGTTCGATTTCGTCGATGAGGATTTTCCCCGGGATGATGCCTTTGATGTGGGGAATTCCGGCGATGGCGAGTTCGACTTCGCGGGGGCTTCGGGCTTCAATGAAGATGTAGCCTTTCAGGGGTTCGGGGACGAGAATGGCTTTAAGGTCAACCTGGCGTTTAGTGACGCGGCCAGAGATAACGTGAGCAATACCCTTCTCTTGCCCGATAGTGGTTCTCACGATGTAGATATTGGTTGTTTCTTCAGCCATTCAACGCACCTCCTTAGCATAGAAGCTCTGCCATATATGATTAAAGGCCAAATTGATTAGTAACGACGATCATGATAAGGCGAATAAAGAAGCCAACAACTCCGACGACGAATAGACCAAGCATGCTGAGTTTGAATTGCATCCACATTTCTTGCCGTGTGGGGCGTTGAGAAAGTTGGATGATACGCTTGGTGTTTTCCCAGAATTCGGATACCCGGTTTGACATTTTTTTCACCTATGGTCAACTAGAGGTCTTGGGCAGTCTCATCTTTCCTGTCTTAATAAGTCTTTTCGCATTCGCACATCAATAATGGACTACTCAGTTTCTCCGCGGATAAGATGGCGGATTCGGGTGACCTGTAACCCAAGAGCCTCTGCGAGTGCCTTAACTTGTTCGCGTTGAACACCTTTCATGCCCTTCCAATCTAATGCAGCGATGGTGGGTTTCGGTCGACTGCGCTGGATGGCCTGAGCAATGAGCGTCTCAGATAACTGATTCAAATGGTACCGGGGCATCACATGGGACACGGCGTATTCAGTTTCTGAATTTAAGCGTGTAAATCCAGGGCAGTAGTGGGGACCTCCAAATCCTAAAACCGTGGTGTACGGGGTTTGATATTGTTGAGCGGTGAGTACAATGGTTCGAGCAACGATTTCTGCGGCAAGGGGGTTCTGCCATTCGCGTTCAGTACTCCCTATTTCGATGTAAAGAACCGGAGTGGATTTGATAAAGGGCCCGTGATGGGTAGCTTCTAATCCGCAGGCCCAGTCGGTGAGTCCTAATCGTTCTTGCTCTGAGAGGAGGGTCTTTAACGCAATTTTCATGGCAGAGGGAGGGGCAATACACAGAGTGGAGGGTTTTCCTCCTAACTCAGCTTCCGCCCAGTTTCCAGGTATATGGGTGAGAAGCGCAGGTTGGAAGGCGGCAGATTTGTGTCGAGAGGCAAAGATGAAGAGGTCAGCTGCAAAATGGTCATCTAGGTTATCTGCATAGATGCTGTCAGGTTCGATAGTAACAAGTGAGAGTTGATCTAGCTGGTAGATGGGCTGGTTATCATAGGTGGCTGATGTTTCGGTAAAGGGGAAGAGAGTAAGGAGTTGGTGTTTGATATGAGTGGCAGCAAGGTCTTTTTGTGAACAGAAGCAAATCACTGACACTGGGTCGACCTTCAGATGGGGTGTTAAAGGAGTAGGGCGAGGACAGCTTTTTCGGTGTGGAGCCGATTTTCGGCTTGGTCCCAGACGACGCTTTGTGGACCTTCAATTACACCATCGGTGATTTCTTCATCTCGATGAGCAGGAAGACAGTGCATGACAATGCAATGAGGCGCCGCGAGTTCCAGAAGGGCTTCATTGACTTGGTAATTGGGAACAAATGCCGCGAGTCGTTTCTTACGTTCGGCGTCTTGTCCCATGGACACAAACACATCCGTGTAAATGACATCGGCATCTTCAACTGCAGCTTTGGGATCGTTTGTGATTTCAACCTGGGCCATATTTTCAGCCGCTCGTTCCCGAGCATATGTCGTCACGTCAGCGTTAGGCTCAAAGCCAGGAGGTGTGGCTACGGTCACTTCGAGACCCATGATTGCCCCACCTAACATCAGCGAATGGCAAACATTGTTACCATCTCCGACGTAGACGAGTTTGAGCCCTTCGAGTTCATGGAGTTTTTCCCAAATTGTAAGAAGATCAGCAAGTCCTTGACAGGGATGATACATTGGAGTTAGAGCATTGATAACTGGAATGGTGCTATACTGGGCAAGTTCAACCACATTTTCGTGGCTCGTTGCGCGAATAACGATCCCGTGAAGATATCGGCTGAGGACACGTGCTGTATCCGCTATGGGTTCACCCCGACTCAGTTGAAGTTCCTGCGAACTGAGAAACAACGCATCACCAGATAGCTCGTTAATCGCGATTTCGAAACTTACTCGAGTTCGAGTGGAAGGCCGCTCGAAGATCATACCCACCGATTTTCCCAACAGGCTAGTCCCGAGTTCGCTTCGGTAACGTTGACGTTTTAGATCCGATGAGGTGTCAAGAATAAGCTGGATCTCTTCGCGGGTGAAGTCTTTCAAACTTAACAAATGGCGCCCATTGAGTTCCATTGTTACCACATACTTGGAGAGAATCGTGTGAACTTGCAAGCACTGCCTCTTTTTAGCCTTTGCGTCCAAGGATTGCATTAAAAGAATTAGTCAAGTGGAGCAATTTTTTGGGCAAACCATTCTGGGTCAAAGACTTTGAGATCTGGATATTCTTGACCGACGCCTACGAAAATAATTGGTTTACCTGTTGCAATCGCAATGGAAAGAGCGGCGCCACCTTTGGTATCTGCATCGACTTTGGTGAGAATTGCGGCATCAATCCCAACTTTCTCATTGAAGGTTTTTGCCTGTTCAATAGCATCGTTACCAGCGAGGGCGTCTCCAACGAAGATGACGAGATCAGGCTCTGCAACGCGATGGATTTTTTGCAGTTCGGCCATGAGATTCTTGTCTGTTTGCATGCGTCCTGCTGTATCAATGAGAACCACGTTTATTCCGCGAGCCCGCGCATGGTTGATTGCATCATAGCCGACTGATGCAGAATCAGAACCATAGGGTCGGGTTATTACGCGGACCTTTAAGCGATTGGCATGGGTTTGGAGTTGTTCAGCACTGCCTGCCCGAAAAGTGTCTCCGCAGGCTAAAACCACTGAGTATCCCTTTTGCTGAAACATATAGGTCATTTTCGCAATCGTTGTGGTCTTCCCTGTTCCGTTCACACCCAGAAACATGATGGTAAGAGGTTCTCCTGCTTTTTTCCTCTGTTCGAGGAGAGCAAAAACATCAACGGGTTCTTCGGGCGTTAATGCCTCAAGAATAGCCTGATATAGAGCTTCTCGAATGAAGCCTTTTTTACTTTGTAAGCGACCAATTTGTTCGCCTTCTAAGGCTTCTTTAAGTCGATCATTTATTCTTTCAGTGGCTTCGTATGCAACATCATTTTCTAATAGTGCCATCTGCAGGCTAGAATAGGCGTCTTCAAGGTTCTTTTCGCTAATCGATTTGTGAGTGACCTTTTGGACGAACCCGTCAACTGCATTACGAAGTTTTTCAAACACCTAGAGTTCCCCTAAATACTAGTCATTTCATTCTGATTTTGATGGTGGTTGTTGGGCAGTCTGAATAAGTTGATTGAGCTGTGAGCGGTAATCTTCAATTCGGGCCTGGGTGTTTTGGATCTGTTCTTGTTGACGTTGAGCAATGTCAGTGAGCTGCTTCTGCTGTTCACTAAAACGAGTGAGTGCTTCATCAATGGTCCGTTGGGCAGCAAAGCCTGCTCCAACTGAGGTTACAACGTGTTTGGGATCGGTGAGTTTGACGTGGATATGAACTCCTGAGCCGATGTTAACCATGATTTCGTCCCCGACCTTGTGATTCTTTAGTTCCTGAACGGCCGTAGCCGTTTCAGCTAGACGTTGCAACTGGAGTTCAATCATTTGGAGATTGTTTTGTGCCCGAGTAATTTCCTCTTCGAGGGCTTGGACTGACATGATTAGCTGTTGTGCGAGTTGTTCGGGATTGGTAGGTGGTTGCGCCATTATCATATTTCCCCCAGGGGGTTAGCTGGACAGGTGCATCTGGGTTTTATTCAATGCCACTGAGTTTTCGGATAAGCGGTTTCTCAGCTTCTTCAGGCGAAATCACAGTAATGGTTTCAAGGGTGATTGCCGGGCGTTTCACTCGATGAAAGGAACCTAGGAGTGAATAAAGGTGTTCTTTTGCTGTTTCTTCGTTGACAGCTCGAATTTCTTGAGAGAAGCGATACTCACGTTTATCACGAATATAGGTTCCTTCTAAGCGGTACACTTGTACTGACATTCTAACCAGCCTTCTTAAGATGTGCAGACATCCATCGAATAGTCAGGTCTATTTTAATTCTTTCCACAGGCAATGGGAAGCTCAGAAGAAGGCTTCAGTAATACGCA
>JABXGX010000148.1 GCA_016550405.1 archaeon
CGCCTGAGAAGACTGTGCTCGAGATTCCCTCACACATACCCCAAGTTCGTCACCTTGGGCAAGATATGACTGCAGGAACCATCATTATCAAAGGAAATGTAGGCATGCACCTTGGAGCTCGAATGACAGGGGGCCTAATCGAAGTCAAAGGGAACGCAGATCATTGGCTCGGAGCAGAGATGTCCGGCGGGCTTATTCGTGTCACAGGGAACGTTGGAGATAAAGCCGCTTCATCATATCTGGGAAGTAAATACGGAATGAACGGAGGCGGTTTACACATCAAAGGGAATGCCGGCCATGAACTCGGAATGGGAATGCGACGAGGAATCATAGTTGTTGACGGCGATACAGCCTCTTACACCGGGACCCGTATGCTAGCGGGCACCATTATTGTTCGAGGAGAACTAGGCGACAGGGCGGGAGCCGCAATGGGATATAAAGGAACAATAATCGCTCTAGGGAAAGCCCGCCCACCCATGCCAACGCATTTGTTCAATGGTGAATATTCCGACATGGTCTTTCTCCGGCTTCTCATGGATGCCATCGAAACTGAAATTCCCAAAGTTACATTCACCGAAAAGGAACGTATTGGCCCTTATCTTCGCTTTACTGGGGATTTTGGATCCGGTGGGCGAGGTGAATTACTCTTTTTAAAATCTGCGAATACCCATCTTGAGGTCGGAAATAATGGCGGGTAAAAAACCTCCTAGCGTTAACAAGCTAGCCTTGCCCTCGGTCAAACGGCTTCTCACCCAGAGTGAAACGCTTCATGTTAAGGTGCATAAAACTAAGGGAAAAGCAACAATCATCGATTGTGGCATTCATGTACCTGGCACCATGGAGGCAGGAAGACTACTTGCTGAGGTTTGCATGGGCGGTCTTGGACAGGTTGAACTAAAAACTGTGCATATAAGTGGATCGACCTTTCTTGCTACCCGAGTAACCTGTGACAACGCCGCCTTAGCGTGTATCGGATCTCAAGCCGCAGGATGGAATGTCCAAGTGGAAGGATTTTTTGCACTCGGGTCAGGTCCTGCTCGAGCAATGGCAAGAGTTGAAAATAAACTGTATGACAAGCTAGATTACAAAGATAATCATAAAGAAGCTGTTCTTGTTTTAGAAACCCGAACAATTCCGAATCCTGCTGTTTGCGAACACGTTGCTGACGCGTGCAAAATCGATGAAAAAGATCTCTACCTGCTTGTAGCACCCACAGCTAGTATAGCTGGTTCGGTACAAATTGCAGCGCGTATTGTGGAAACTGGAATACATAAACTCAAAATTCTTGGATACGACTTTCGCAAGGTTCTCAGTGGAATCGGTGTGTGTCCAATCGTTCCAGTCGCTAGAAAAGATATGCGAGCCATGGGCATCACAAATGACGCGATTTTAATGATGGGTGAAACATTTCTTTTTATCCAATCCACTGAGGATGATGGATTGGCAGATCTTATTCCGCAGGTACCTTCGTCAACTTCGTCGGACTATGGAAAACCCTTTCACAAAATCTTCAAGGATGCCGAAGGGGACTTTTATAAGATTGATAAGATGCTCTTTGCACCTGCTCATATTACTGTCAATGATTTGCGGACAGGACAATACCATACTGCAGGAACCTTGGATCCTCAGTTATTCCTGGAAGCCTTGGCAACAACTTTGAAGTGAATTTAAAAACAATCAATGAGGTTTACCAAAAAAATCAAACACGTTGAACATATCGTCTTCTAACAATACAAACTTGTGTATTTCGAATAATTCGTGGATATAATATTGAACTGCATTTACAAGGAAAAGAAGAAACAATAATTCACCAAAAAGACTCAGAATAACTTCCAATAATATAACTTCGCAAGGATTGTCGGATTAAAGTTGACAGGGACAAAAGCAATTACAACTGATGAAGCGAAAACGACAGATACAAAGGAAATTATGAAGACATTATCAACTAGTCCAATCGGCCTGTCTTCTGAGGAGGCGTCCAAGCGTTTAGAAGTTTTTGGTCCAAACGAAATATCAGAGAAGAAAAAGAATCCACTTCTAAAATTCCTAAGCTACTTCTGGGGACCCATACCCTGGATGATTGAAGCAGCTGCAATCTTATCGGCACTCATACAACATTGGGAAGATTTCATAGTCATCCTTGTCATGTTGATGATTAATGCTGTTGTTGGGTTCTGGCAAGAAAAGAAGGCCGACGACACCATTGAGCTTTTAAGACACAAGTTAGCCACCCAGGCTAAAGTACTAAGGGATAGGAACTGGATTGAAGTTCCAGCTCGAGAACTTGTACCAGGAGATATTGTTCGGATTCGACTTGGTGACATGGTTCCGGCTGATTTGAAACTAACAGAGGGCGATTATCTACAGACAGATCAATCCGCTTTAACCGGTGAATCACTTCCTGTTGAAAAAAAGGTGGAAGACGTTGCGTATTCAGGATCCATAGTTCGACAGGGCGAAATGAATGGACTCGTTGTCACCACCGGGATGCAGACCTACTTCGGCAAAACTGCACAACTTGTAGAGGAAGCGAAAACTCGCAGTCACTTCCAAGAGAGTGTAATAAAAATCGGGAATTATCTAATCCTTATCGCTTTCGCCCTAGTAGCCATAGTCTTTATTGTATCCTTTCTTCGCTATGAATCGGTTCTCGAGACACTACAATTTTCTTTAGTGCTCTTAGTCGCAGCGATTCCTGTTGCATTACCAGCGGTTCTTTCTGTGACTTTGGCAGTAGGTTCACTCAGTTTGACTAAACGTGGCATCATCGTTTCAAAACTTCAGACCATTCAAGAATTGGCTGGTGTCGACACCCTATGCACAGACAAAACAGGTACGATTACGAAAAATGAAATCGCGGTTGCGGATGTTATCCCACAAAAGAACTTTACAAAACAAGATGTTATCACACTAGCAGCCTTTGCTTCTCGGGAAGAAGATAAAGACCCGATTGATACAGCAATCATTATCAAAGAAAAGACTGAACAATCTAATGATGACCAGACGTCGTCATTTGAGACCTTAGCCTTTAAGCCGTTTGACCCCGTTACAAAACGAACGGAAGCCACCATAGGAGAAGCTAGGAAAAATCAGTTCAAGGTTTCCAAGGGTGCAGCTCAAGTTATTCTCGCCCTAATCGCGGATAAAAAGATACCATCGAAGGATATTGATGATCAAGTAAACACTTTTGCACAGAACGGGTTTCGAGCTTTAGGCGTGGCCAAGACTGATTCAAAAGGGACTTGGCAGTTTGTAGGATTAATTGCCCTATATGATCCTCCTCGTGATGATTCTGCGGATACGATTACTACAGCTCAAACCATGGGATTAGATGTTAAGATGGTGACAGGCGATCATGTGGCTATTGCTAAACAGATTGCTCAGGAAGTTAAGTTGGGCACAAACATTTTACAGGCTTCAGATTTTTTAGAAAAATCGGAAAATGAAGTTCAGGATCTTGTGGAACAAGCCGATGGGTTTGCAGAGGTTTTTCCTGAGCATAAATATCATATCGTGGAGCTTCTGCAGAGGAAGAATCATTTTGTGGGAATGACAGGAGATGGTGTCAACGATGCGCCTGCTCTGAAAAAGGCAGATACCGGCATTGCGGTGGCTGGTGCCACAGATGCAGCGAAATCAGCGGCGGACCTAGTTCTTACAGATTCAGGACTTTGTCCGATAATTGATGCAATTAAGCAAAGCCGGCAAATCTTTGAACGGATGAACAGTTATTCCACGTATCGTATTGCTGAAACTGTACGCGTGTTATTTTTTCTTGTCTTTTCTATTCTCCTCTTCAATTTTTATCCAATTAACGCAATTATGATTGTCGTTCTAGCTTTGCTCAATGATTTACCCATTATGATGATTGCCTTCGATAACACAATGCTCCCCGGTAAACCTGTTCGCTGGGACACCTCAAGAATTTTAATCCTTGCAACCTGTCTCGGTTTCTTGGGAGTCGTTGCCAGCTTTGGGATATTATATCTGGGCTTAGTTGTATTCCACCTCGACCCCTTGACAATTCAAACACTGATCTTTCTTAAACTTGCAGTAGCGGGCCATATGACCATATATTTAACTCGAACTCGAGCACATTCTTTTTGGCATCGTCCGTTACCAGCTCTTCGACTTTTCGTCACAACCGAGCTCACACAGTTATTAGCTACCATCATTGCCGTTTATGGTATTCTTATGCCAGCTATTGGCTGGGGGCTTGCTGGTTTCATCTGGGGATATGCACTTCTATTCTTTGTGGTCGGGAACTTTTTCAAAATCGGAGTCATCAAACTGATGGACCGATTTAACATCGGAGTCAGACAATGAATTTGAGGGGTATTTACGGAGCATCACCACTAATACACAAATCCCAATGAGACACCAAGCAACGGCCATAATCATGGCATTGAGACTTAGGTAGAACATTAACAGTATACAACTTATTATGCCCAAGATTGGTGTGAGGGGATAAAGTGGAACTTTGAAAGGACGATGCATTTTTGGTGCATCACGTCTTAATTTTATTAATGAGGCATGGACGAAAAGATAAGTAAATAGACTACCAAAATTCACGATCGATGCAATGACATCAATGCTGTTGAAAAATAACCCGGCAAGAATTGCTACGAGAATGCCTCCAAATAATACTGACAAATAAGGAGTGCAGAAGCGGCTGCTTATTCTATCAAATTGGTGGGGAAGTAGCCTATCCCGCCCCATGGCAAAACTCGCACGCGTTCCTCCCATAATGGAGCTCAAAACAACAGATGCGGTAGCAATCAATGCAGTAAACGCAATAAAACTCGTAAATAATGGGTTAGTTGAAATTGCCCGGGCTAAATCTTCAAGCGGGGATGCGCTCGTTCCCAAATCTTGCCAATTCAATATACCAATCTCTAAGACCGCAATTGTCATGTAAAGAACAAAGGTTATAACAAACGCGAGTATCAATGCGCGAGGAATCGTCTTTTCGGGGTTTTTGGTTTCTTCAGACATCATTGCAATGGTGTTGAAACCAAGAAAGGCAAAGAAGATAACTGCAGCTCCACTTAATGTACCACCGAAACCTGTTGGAAAAAAGGGGGTAAAATGCGCTATATTAAAAAAATTTAGTAAGTATAGCCCACCTGCCCCAATTAACAGGACCAAAGCAAAAAGCTTGATGAGGACCATAATTGAGGTGGCATTAGCACTTTCCTTAACGCCAATTATATTTAGAATTGTAAAAATGATCGGTAACCCTATGGCAGTTAGAATCAATGGCAATGGGCCAACTAATCCAAAAAGTGCTGTGAAATAAGCGGCAAATCCAATGGAGACAGCTGCAGCACCAGCCATATAATCAAAATATTTGAACCAGCCAACAAAGAAGCTTGGAATACGCCCAAAAGCCCTTTTTGTAAACACATAGGATGCACCTGTCTCGGTTATTATTGAGGCGAGTTCTGCGGATGATAGCGCAGTCAAGAGGGCAATAATTCCAGCCAAAAAAAAGGAAAGAATAACTGATGGTCCCGCTAGTCCCGCGGCTACCCCGCTAATAACAAAAATTCCTGCGCCGATGATATTTGCGATCCCAACAGAACTAGCTCCAAAAAGGCCAACATTTCGCTTTAATTCAGGCATAGTCTAATAATGATATTCAAAGATAGAAAAGACTAGCCGTGGGTATGATCCTGCCTTGACAATTACCAATGAAACAGAAAAATGAGAGGATTAGATTTGAGTTGATTCTCGATTATTATGGATTTGTAATGAAGAGCCCTACTTTTCTCATTTGATATAGTGCAAAAGGATTATCAATAATAAAATTATGCAGAAATCACGAACACTATCTACAGCCAAATTATATTGTGAGAAGATAGTATTAGAGAATGAAAATGTCTCAGAGGTGTTAACAATTGAAGAAAGGAATTCCACCTTTGGAAGTGGCTAAACTCTTTTACAAATATTTAGTTGAAAAAAACAAGACAAAATGGCTCTTAACATTTCGAAAATATCACCAAGATAATGCAGATCGTTATGGATCATCACCAGATCTGTATTGGCGAGCTGGCCAAAAAATGCAAGATAAATTTGGGTATACCTATCATCATGTAGCGGAAAATAACACACAATTAGATGAGAATCGATGGAAATTCTTTTTCCAGCGGATTAATTCAGAGGGTAAAAAAAGTGGAATGCCAGCACCAATTACTATTATAAAAGATGAGGATTTAGAGGGCGAATGGCGAGTTGATGTCGCTACAGTATAAATGACTTAGAGCTATATTACAGTGAACTAGTAATGGCAACCGAGTTTGTGTTTTTTGGCGTGTAAGTATTATAAACTTGGTTGCATGGACTAGCGAAATTATAATACGTCCAAGGTGGACTAGCACCATATCTGGCAAAGAAAATGATGATAGAAAAAGAAGAAGCTAAAGAATTTGGAAGTTAGGATCTAAGTCCTCGCATAAATAGCAAAGACGGTATAATTATTTACATAACACGCGGGAAAGGATTATATCACGTAAAAGGTTTTAAAATGGCGTTAGAGTTTGTTTTACTAATTGTTATATTTGCAGCCCTTGTAGTAAGTGCCACCTTTTTCTCCCAAATTTTTTCTGAAGTCATTGGAGTACCACGCTTAATTTTCTACATCATCGTTGGGTTAATTATTGGGCCCCTATTCCTAAACCTCTTGAATCCAGATATTCTGTTACTCAACGAAGGGCAATTTCTTGAAGCTATTGTGGCCATTGCTGTTGCAGTAATTGTCTTTGAGGGGGGTTATAGTTTCAACCGCTGTCTTCCTCATGAACAAGCCTGCTCTCCAATGGAATTTCGGAGACTTATCAGTAATGTTCTTAGATTATCACTCATTGGAGGCTTAATTACCGCCGTACTCATGACACTCATTTTCTTATTGGTTGCGGCGATTATCCCACCATTCGCATTACTGATGGGTGTATTAACTATGATTACTGGACCTACCGTCATCAATCCGGTCGTTCGGCGCTTAGGAATTAAAGAAGATGTTGCATTTACCTTGGAAGGAGAAGGACTGATTAATGATGCCATTGGTGTGATTCTTGCCTCAGCAATTTTCACGGCTATTTTAGCATCGCTTTCAGGTGTGCCCATTGCGCTACCAATTGTAGTAATTGTAAACCTGTCTATTGGCATTGTATCTGGATTCGCTGTGGGTGGTCTTGGAGTTCTAATCTCTCAATGGATAGGCCCCAAGTTTATTGCCCACTTCAAAGATCGAATAGAAACACATAGTCTTGCCCATCTGTCCCGTATTGGTATACTCATCGCAGCTTTTGCAGCTTTTGTTGTCGCGGAAACTTTTGCCCATCATTCGGGAATCGTCGCCGCACTAATCACAGGAGTGATGCTAGGAAATCGAGACAAATTCGGAATAGGACCCGAATTTGACTGGGAAGACTATGAAGCCTATGATATGAAACACCACATAGAAGCAGGTGTACACACATTCCAATCGGATCTTGTTCAGTTGGCCATTGCCACCGTTTTTCTCCTTTTGACAGCTTTTATCACGTGGGACCTCCTTTACTTGACACTCTTCACACCATTCTTCTTAGCAGGTTTAGTTGTAGTAGGCTTACTCATTCTCGTTGTTCGCCCTTTTGCAGTCATGATCTCAACAATTGGAACAGCGTTCACATTTCGAGAGCGAGTTTTCATGAGTTTCTTTGGTCCTCGAGGAATTGTCATCGCAGCAACAGGTGTCTTTTTCTCCATCACCTTAGTACTCGATTATGGAATTGTTTACACCCAGATCACAGGCTATATCTTTCTCATCGTGCTCCTGACAGTCATAATCCAAGCCGGATTAGCACCCATTCTGGCAAAGACGTGTGATATCTGTACCGTCGAATACGGCACAGCCCAACCAACTGAAAATGAGTCGAGTTTAAATCCATCAACCGAGGGTAGCTAAGATAAGACCCCTTTCACTTATCAGAACCCCTCTCTCGGTTTAAAGGGAAAGGTTGACAGGTTATTGATGGCGGTGCGGATGTGAGGCAACTTAAGAGCCGTGGCTCAACGAAGCGAGTAAAACTCGTGAAGAAAGTCCGCAAAGTCGCACCCTATCTAGCCCCTGTGGTGGATGGCGTGGAAGCCGCCCAGGACCTAGATGTCACAATGCAGACCCTGTCACCTGACTCCAGCCAGACCCGATGTCTCGTCTGCAAGGGTGGAAAGATGCTCTGTGGCAAGTCTTCTTGCCCCCTCCTGCACCGGC
>JABXGX010000149.1 GCA_016550405.1 archaeon
TAAAAGCGAGTTCGATGTTCTTCCAAAGTCCCATGGGAGAGGTTGAGTCTTAACACATCCATACCAGCTTTTGCCATTGCCAATAACTTCTCTTTGTTTTGACAAGCAGGACCGATTGTGCAGACGATTTTTGAACGGGTGGGAATCTTTTGTTGTGTCACCTTTCCACCGCACCTCTGGATTAGGTGAAACCATTTCTGCTAACCTAATTAGTGTTACTACACGACCTGTCGTCAGCGATATTGGATTAGGAATAAACCATAGAATTATCGTGACTTTTATAACGCGGATAACCACACAGAAACAGCTGAGCCACTATGTACGTGACCATTCGGTACCTGAGTGTCATTCGTGAAATCACCGGAACACGAGAAGAAGTGATAGAGGTTGATACTGGTTCGACGGTTGAAGACCTTTTGAGAATCCTTTCGAAGAAGTATGGAAAAGTGTTTGAGCGGATGATTCGTTCTGGGCGGGATATTCGAGGATTACAAATCATCTATTTTATTAACGGAAAAAATATCGCGAACCTAAAAGGATTCAACACCCCAGTTCAAAACCAAAGTCAACTCGTAATTATTCCACCCGTCGCTGGTGGATGAAGCCCATTATATTAAATTCCCAGGATCATTGTAATGTTGTGGAGCAGGATGCACCTTTTCAATGATGCTGGTTTCAAACACATCAGCAGCAGTGAGCCTTTGCTGAATATAGCCCATTTCTTGCAATACTGGGATGAAAGCCAAAGTGGATTCAATGTATTCGGGTGGAAGGCTTGCACAATATTTGGGTGAGACCCGAAACACTTGCTTGAGAAATGCCTCATCAACAATTCCGATTTCTTTTACTGCTAGAGAAGCTGCTTTGTCTGGGTTTTCTCGCATGAGGTTACAGGCGGCTTCATGAATTTCCAAGAACCCTTGGATGTCATTAGGTTGTTCGAATATCATAGAGGAGGTAGCTACAATTCCATAACTAGGATTGTAAGGCCAAATAGCACTTGGAGGAAGCACTAAAGGGGCATCCAAATATCTTGTTGCTAAAACAGCTAACGGAGGGGTTCCACAGCCACCAGCAACTTTCTTATCTTCCATCGCCTCCAATATGAAATCGGCCCAGGCAAAATTCTCAATCATAATGGTCTCAGCTAGCCCAGCATCAGCAACAAGTTTGCGAATAATGACGTCATGAATTGAGCCTTTTGAAGGAGTACCTAGTTTCTTACCTTTGAATTGCTGTAAAACGGCTTCAACAGAACCAGTTTCTTGGAATGTTTTGTATCCTGTAAGACCAGTAACCACGGTTCCCTCAACATGTCCACCGCCCACACAGTGGATATCCAATCCTTGTTCCATGCCAATCATTGCAGGGGGAAGCCCGATATAGCCAAGATCTAAGTCTCCTTTCTTGAAAGCTTGGACCATGGCAGGTCCAGTGGGAAATAGCGTCCATTCAGCTTTCTTTTTCATTTTCTCTTCAACCCACCCAGCCCCCATCAGAATGAAAGCGGTATGGTAGGCTGTTGAGAGATGACCAATCCGCAGTCGTGTCATAGCAGTGAGTCCTCTTATGCTTGCACCACTTAATTATTATCCACGAATGATTATCCCTGATGGTATCGGTTTTAAAATGCCCAGAAGCCATTAAGTGCCAGAATCCAGCGCATACCTAATGCAATCATAAGGATGAGATAGGTGGCAGCGATATCCCAATAGACGGATCGCTTCGAGCGGAATGGTAGCCAGAAATTGGCGGAGAGTAGCGAGAGTCCGAAGTAGCTTACGGTAATCAAAATCCAGCCTAGCACTCCAATGGTTCTATAGAACCCAAGAATCACTCCAAAGAGGACGATACCATAAAGGTGGTGGGCAATATAGGATATTAAAGCTACCCGACCATTCATTTCAAAAAACCTACTAACAGGGTTCCACCATTTCCAAACATCCACTGTCAATAACACACTCGCAACAGCCAGAAGTGCCATGCCAGATGAGAGCAGAAAGAAGCCATTCGTAAGGGGATATTGGGTCAGAGGATCACCAAGAAGAAAGAAAGGCACAACCATAAGGCAGAAGAGGCCACCAATTACAAGGATATCGTGTACAATTCGTCTGGGATTTGAGGGAGTTTCGAGAATTGCTTCCCCGATGAATGTGCCGATGATTGGACACGCCAGCCAAGGAAAGAGAGGAGCTTTTCCAGTTGCAATGATTGCAGAGAGATGGTCGAACCAAGTTTGGGGAGGCACATATTGAATATTGCCAACTGTTCCAACGATTGCATCATAGTTCAGCCATACCCGAAAGATGGGGGCAAGGACGATTATCAGGACTGGGAGAAATATTCGATAACGCTTGGGAAGATAGAGGGTAAGTTGAGCGATAATAAGAGAGAACCCGATGAGTTGGAGAATACTCCAATCCAGAATCCATACAGTGCCAAACATCACAACGGAAAACAAATACCCTAATCCCACAATGAGAAGCCCTCGAGATAGCACCCATTTCAATATGGTTTTTCCTGAGTCTCCTCTTTGTTGGAAGCGTGAGTTGGCTAGGACAACGCCTATCCCTGCAACGACGTAAAAAAGGGGTGCGGGGATTATTCCAAAGAAGAGAATCGACATCGCAATAGGCGAATGGTATCCACCACCAACGAAGGTTTGTCCAAAATGGTTGATAATCATAAAAACCAATGCAACGCCACGGAGCACATCAACAGAGGCAATCCGACCATTATGCTCTACAAGGGCCTGGGATTCTACCATGATTACCGAACCACATCTACAGTTCATCTAATGATAGAAAGGTAGCGTCGGTTAACTCCTATAAGAGATAGTCGGTGAAACTCAAGAATTCCGATTTAACATCAATGTCCCTGACAATCGCCCAAAGCCATATAACTGGACAACTTAAGAGTGATTTACCAGTGTGGAAGACACCCGATTCCGAACGACACCCTAGCTCTCCCTGAGGGGATCCATTCTTGTCCGTACCACCCGCTGTATGTACTTACGTATATCGTCATGAACGCCCCTGCCATAAACGGGTGAACGCTGTACCCACCCAGTTGTACCAGGCAGCCCATACTGTCGATGGCACCAAGTTCTCCCAGACAAGGATTTACGTGGTGTTGATTTCAGCAACGTAGAAGAAGAGCCCAAACACCTCTGTGAAGCACATCTGGTCGATGCACGCGTAGATGAGGCAATCCTGCTTGATGTACTCTTACTCGATGCCAATCTTCATGGCGCTTCGTTAACAAAAGCAAACTTACAAGGAGCGAATCTATCCCAAGCAAACTTATTTGAGGTAGATCTTTGGGGAGCCAACCTTCAGGGAGCTCAACTAATTCTCACCCAATTAAAATTCTCAGATTTTGTCCGAGCTAACCTGGAAAACGCCATGTTTGATGGTGCCACACTGGAATTCACTGATCTTCGTGGTGCGGATTTACAACTCGCTCATTTCGAGGGAGCCCATATTAAGAGCTGTTATTTTGCCAGTGAATTCGGTTCAGCACGCTTAATGTTATGTACCTTGAAAAACGCATCATCGATTGATGATCTTGTAGCTAAAAAGGCTCGAATCAGCCTAAACTCTGAGCTGAGTGCAGGAGATAAACTCCGAGTGTATACCATCGAGGATTATAGCGTCCAACCTAGGGATCATCGAGATATTGTGCGAGACCACCGGGTCCTAAAAATCTATTGCAAACAAGAAGGGCGATTAGACCGGAGTAGCAAACACTACTTGAGTGAAATGCGGTCGATGCGGAAAAATTACTGGAAGCAGGCGTCTGTTGAAAACAATGAGAAACCGGACGAAGAAAAACCATCGACTTCGAAACGGTTTCAGTTTGCTATTCGAGGTTTTAATAATAAATTACTGGATACCCTTTTTGGGTATGGCAAGGAATCCGGAAAACTTATCGCGTGGACTTTTTTCACTGTTTTTCTGACTGCAATTGCTCTGTTCCTAATGAGTCTTCCAGCTCTTCCCCTTGAAAGTCTATTTACTGCGTTTATTACGAGCCTAGCAACAGCACTTGTTTCCTTTGCTGTTGCCCCACCCATCCCGGTTGGACAAATTCCTCAATTCTGGTTGGCGAATGTAACTGCATTTGTAGGCAAATTCTTCCTTGTGCTGTTTGTGTTTATTTTTGGTCGAAAGGTCGAACGCTAAGGATTCAGTTCAGGATAGATTTCCTCTGCTAGAATTCGGGAAACATCAAAATACGTGTAAGGAGCGTTCCGCTTGCTTACACCATTAATGATTTCGAAACAGAATTTCCTCGCACCTACATCTACAAAAGCCTGAATTTTCTTTCGAACTTCTTCTGGTGACCCTGCTAGGGTTATTGATTTGATTGCTTCCTCAGGAATATCAGTGACAATTGGGAGCATTTTACTCATATCCAGTTTGGCAACATCGTCGGCGTCATATGTTAGCAAGCTGATATTGCTCGGACGAAGACCCTGCTCCTGATAAATTGCCGAATAGTCTTCATTCCAAAATCCCAAAGCATCTAATACATGGGGTTGTAACACAAGCTGTCCACGGAGACCACCAAGATACTGGGAAACTGCCCCAGGATCATCATGCATGAACACTCGCCCCCAAAACCCAGCTGCTAAACCGGATGGATCCCGACCTAATTTTTTCATTTGCCGATGAATATCTTTCAATCCTTCCCTATACAACGCTGGTAAAGCAGGAAAGGGAAACCAGCCATCGGCGAGTTCAGCAGTTAATTTCCGGGTCCGCGGACCATTTCCTGCAATCCAAACTGGTGGATGAGGTTGTGAAAGCGGTTTAGGCTCTAAAACAGCACGGTCCAGCTTGAAGAATCGTCCTTGATGAGTAACTGGTCCCAATTGGGTCCACAACAGCTTCATCACTTCAATGCACTCTTTCAATCGACTTACAGCATTTTTCGAGTCAAATCCGTAGACCGCTAGATTCATTTTTTCACCCGCACCTATTCCCAAAATAAAGCGCCCACCAGATTGATGATCTAGGGAAACAGCGTTTTGAGCCAAAATAGCTGGATGAAGACGAATAGCATCGGTAACAGCAACGCCCAATGACATTCTAGGTGCAAGCTCGGCAAAAGCAGCTAGCATCGTCCAAGGAGACAAAAAAGCATCAATGGCGAAAGGGGGTAATCCTCGAAGATGATCGGGGACCCAGCAGGTAGTCCAATTTTTCTGTTCAATCATTTTAGTAACTTTGGTTTTGACCAAATCCCAAGACCGAGAATAGAACAGTTGCTGTCCAAATTCAATCATTGCTATCACAGAACTCAAGAGTGTATTGGTCTATCTTTCACTCCTGGGGATTCTTATATGTACTTTCAGATTCGTCGATGTTGCGTCTAGACGTCATGATAATGATGAGTAATGAAGCAATAACAACTGCAAAGATGACCCACCACACCCAACCCATCCAAATCAGCATCCCATCAACGAGTGCCCACCCTCCGAATAGGGCCAAATATCCAGAAATTGTCAACACAATTACGGTCATGAAACCTAAACAAACAACATCAAGTTTCCCGAGTTCTGTCATAAGGTCTTTCTCCTTACTTCATCTCAGTTGTATAATTTTGGTTGTAGCCACTTCCTCGATCAGATTAGGCCAATTTGCCCAGATTATTCTTTGAATACAGTACTATAAGGTTGACGATTTCAGTGGATTGGGTAACAACACGCAAATTTAAAGTACCCCAGCTGCCAATGAAAACAAAAAATCCTATCCGCAATTCGACTCCTCCGCGTTAGGTGAAACCTATGATTAAAACGAAATTCACCGAAATGGTCGGCTGCAAACACCCCATTATCCAAGCGGCAATGGGTCCTTTCTATACAACCAAACTATGTGCAGCTGTCAGCAACGCCGGTGCCTTCGGTATTGTTTCTCACACGAATCTACGTAATATTGATCCCATCAAGGAAATGGAGATAAACATCCTCGATGTGGTCGAAAATACTGATGGTCCTTTCGGCGTCAACATTCGAACAGCTAGACTCCAAATCGACTACCCAGAACTCATCAAACTGATTCCCCGGATTCGCAAAGAAAACAAAAAAGTCAGGGAGCAACTTCGAGTTGTCATCACCTCAGCTGGTGACCCTCGCCCAGGAGCACATCACTTCAAGGATGTAGACCCCGAGTTGAAAGTCTTTCACGTCATCCCTGCGAAATGGCTTGCGGTCAAAGCTCTGAATCCCGACTGGTTCCAAAAGAAGTTTCCAGGCACCAAAGGTGTACTCGACGGAATCGTCGCAACTGGTTACGAAGGCGGTGGTCATAACTCATATGAAAAAGTCGCCACTACAGTGCTAACTGCCGAAATGGTGGAAATGGCAGGTGACATCCCTGTAATTTCCTGTGGGGGATGGTTCGATGGTAAAGGACTTGCGGGTGCCCTCGCCATGGGCGCTTCAGGCATCCAAATGGGAACCCGATTCATCGCCACAAAGGAAAGCGAATTCCACGACGATTACAAGGCCCTTATATTACCTGCAACCGACGAAGACACTGTTGTCACCACTGGAGCCTTCGGACCCATCCGGTTACTCAAAAACGAATACTCTAAGACTCATGGTTCACCCGTTCCCGACCGTGAAGCCCGAATGGCTGAAGAATCGTCCATGACAGCCGATGACCTTCTCGACGAAATGGAACGCTACGAACTCGTCTACAAGGGTAACGTCCAGAAAGGTCCCATCCTCGTCGGTCAAACCATCGGTGGCATTGACAGCATTCCGACGGTTAAAGAAGTCGTTGACAGCATTATCAAAGAAGCTGAGATGCGTCTAAAAGCGGTATCGAAACTAGTCAGTTAGTATATCTGTGTGCACCTAGAGGAGCAAAGCAGTTGCTCCTCACATTTACTTTTTAAATTTCTAACATTCAGATCTGAATTGAGAATGGCTTCGAATGACTTAAGGCTCGAAGAGTTCAAAGGCTCGTCGTTCTTCTAATGAACTACTTGTCCACAGAATGTCGCGATCTGAGGAATATATGGCGATTGGAGAGTGAAGATTGTGCCAGAGTTGGATATTCTCGCGTTCCTGTAATAAAGAGCTGATGTATGATGTGACGTAGATTAGTTCTGTGCCAATTTTCAGGAAAAAGTTTGAAAATCCAGGAGAATGATAATATGAGGATTGCCAATAGATTTCTCTACCTGAATAAGATGAAGTATAGATGAAGGGATATTTGACTTGTCCTACATAGCTTGTTACTTGAATTCGATTAACGGTCTCAGTCCATCCAGGAATTTGATTTACAGTTAGAGGAAGGACCCATTGATTCTTCTTTCCTTTCTGAATATGCTTACGGGAGGTAATGATGAGTTTCCGAGAGAATTCTTGTATTGGTACCTTTTTTCGTTCAACAACTAGAAGCGACATGAAGATTTCAGGGCAAAGACTAAGATCCCCTTCACCAAAATAGTCTGAAGCTTTGGCTAAGACCCGCTTTTCTGTTTTGTAGTGTTTGTAGATAACGTCTTCAAGCGCAGTAAGCTCGTAGAGAGGTTGTGTTGATTTTGGATCAACATGGATGAATATCTCAGCGGCGAGTCCAGCTTCAGTTTCAAGCGATTTTCACGGGGTATTAGGATCAACGAAACCAAATGGTTTTCCTCCCTTATCTAGGACAGGACAACCAACTAGAGCTTCGAATCTCGCCATAGTAACCAATCCTTCTGAGAGATTATATGAAGAATCTGAATATATGTTTTTACAGAATGACAGGGGATATCAGAAGGATTAAGTGTCTTAGCGAATAGGAAATCAGGGGTAATTCGAATGGCGTCTGATACAATGGTCGTGACCGACGCTATTGTGGAAGAGGTACTTGGGGTTACAATTACCACCGTAGTTGACAATCAGTCTGCCCAACCCGGATTGAACCATGTCTGGGGATTATCCTTACATGTGAATATTCAGTTTCCAGGCCGGACTGAGGCACTTCTCATGGATACAAGTGGTAGTGCCCAAGTCTTCCGACATAATACACAGGCATTGAATCTGGATTTTACCAATCTTCGGGCACTAGTTATTACTCATTTTCATCATGATCATTTTGGGGCTATTCAGCCAGCTTTGGAGTTGATTCATCATACGGATCTAGTTGCCTATCTTCCTGCCAGTCATGATGCGTTGGAGCTCACATTGAGTCAAAGTAATATTCGCTGCGTCATTGCTGAGGAAGCCTCCATTATCCGATCAGGCGTATCGACAACTGGTGCGTTGGGGCCGAAGAAGCTCAAGGAACATGGTGTGGTCATCAATGTTGAAAGGGTGGGAATTGTCTTGCTCATAGGGTGTGCGCATCCTAAGGTAGGACGGCTCCTTCAATCTGCGAAGAAAATCTTTCCAGGCCGTCCAGTTCATGCGGTCATTGGGGGATTTCATTTGAAGACTGAAGAAGAAGGAGTCAGAGTAGGGGAGTTGTTTGTGCGCGAAGAAGTGAACCTTGTTTCACCTTGTCATTGCACACATAAGTCAGCAAAGGAAGCCATCCGAAGAGTTGTTGGCGATGATGTGTATCGCGAGAATGGGTCGGGAACCATCTTTTCCATAATGTAGTGACAAACCGACTTTGGCGAACTATATCAATCAACACTTTTAGTTAGAGGCGCGTCGTTGCTTTTTGGGTTTATTTAATAGGACAAAGAGAGAGATTGGTGCGAGGTTGGTGTATGAAACCAGAGCAACTGATATTCACTACGACCGTTTTTCCTCAGAAAAGGTCGGAACTCAATACTCTACTCCTTATCGAGAGCATTCGTAAATTTGCTGGAGCCTTGGCAAAGAAGCCCGTCTGGGTTTTTACCCCTGAATCATCAAAGCCCCTCCGAGATACCACCATGAAGGGTCTACAAGCACTTGA
>JABXGX010000150.1 GCA_016550405.1 archaeon
AAATACGTCCCGAACCAATGGATGGCCGCAACCCTTGGTGATGAAGTGGAATTCTTCAAGCTTTTAGGGATTCCGGAAAACGCTTTGCGGTTCCGGCATATGCGAAAAGAAGAAACTCCCCATTATAGTGGAGGGACGTTTGATCTCGAAGTGAAGTTTAGTTTTGGCTGGAAAGAGGTAATAGGAAATGCCTATCGTCGAGACCATGATCTCAAATCCCATATGAATGGGAGTCAGAAGGATCTCAGTATCGATGTTGAGGGTCGGAAAGTAGTCCCCCACGTTATTGAACCCTCATTTGGCGTAGATCGCGTTATTTATGCCATTTTAGAACACGCTTATCGACCAAAAGATAAAGCACGTGGATGGAGTTGGTTCCAATTTCCAAACGAACTTGCACCTTACCATGCTGTAATATTACCACTCTTGAACAGGCCGGAGCTTGAGGAGAAGGCATTCACATTGTATCATGTCTGTAAATTGCAGGATCTAGCAGTACAATATGATGATAGCGGTCGAATCGGCCGTCGATATGCAAGAGCAGATGAAATAGGAATACCCAAAGCAGTAACAATTGATCCCCAAAGTTTGGAAGATGAGACCGCAACAATTCGGGACCGTGACACAGGTGATCAAACACGCCATTTGATTAGTGAAATTCCCAGTCTTCTAAGAACCTAGAGAGTACTAGTCCTATCCAACTTTTTTCATTAACAGCTTAACTTTTACATGTTTAGAACCCTTACACCAGTATTATCATCTTCACCTTGGGCCAATTAGATTGGGTTGGCGATTATGACAGAATCGATGGGGCGTATAGAATGCTGGAGATTGTATTGGCGAATGACGGACCTTGGTTCCCTCACTCGCCGTTATATTGTGATTGGCGCGTTTGATGGCGCTTTAACCATTGTCGCCATTGTCCTCGGAGCGCTTGCCGCTGTTGTACTTTTCGGCAATATTATTAGTCCTCTCGATGTAAGGCTTCTGGTCAATGCAGGCGTGGCAGCGGCAATTGGCTTAGCCATCTCCAGCGGATGGGGCGCTTATGAAGCAGAACGAGTAGAAAGAAAATTAGAGATTCAACAACTCGAACAACAAATGCAACGGCCAATGAATGGTTGTATGGTAGATTCTGCCGTCCGGTTTGCCACCATTTGGGCTTCATGTATTCATGGCATTGCACCACTTCCAGCCGCAATTCTTCCTCTCATTCCACTCATGATCTTACCTTTTGATTTTCTTCTTGGTGGAGCGATTTCTGTAGCAATCACTATGTTATTCCTCTTTGTCATCGGCGTTTGGATGGGACGAATCGCCAATGCAAGCATGATTGCAGGAGGGTTAAGAATGGTGTTAGCAGGTGTAGTCACTGCTTTAATTCTAGTAGCACTGGCTGCCATTTACTAAAAACACAAATCTGTTAATACTTAATTCTTTAACAAAGCCTTCACTGCAGTCTGTAATAATTCACTTACCAGCTTGCCATCAGCCCGTCCCCGCACTTCCTTCATCACTAAACCCATCAGTGGACCGATAGCTCTTTCTCCACGCTCTGTAACCATCGAAGCATTTACCTCAACAATCTTGTCAATCATGATTTTAAGCTCGCTACGTGAAATCGTACCTAAGCCAAGATCGATGATAGCATTATCCACAGATTTGTCCGGGTTTTGAGCCAGCCATGTAAGTAGCTCTTCGATAGCTTCTTTGGCGAATTTCCCCTCTGCTAATCGGTCAAATAGAAGCAGGATCTGTTCTTCCTCTATATCATCAACTGCAACACCTTCACGTTCGAGATTACGCCAAATAGTTTCAAGGGTTGAAGCCGCAGTGACTGCGAAGGACGGATGCTGCTTAGTGATTTGTTCAAAAAGATCAATTCGAAGAGAACGAATCATTACTGTTGCTAACTCTTCGCTAAGTTGATACTCATCTCGGAATTTCTGTAATTTCTCCTCTGGTAACTCCGGCAAAGCTGCACGAATATGTTCAAGCCGGTCAGCCGTCACCACAACAGGTGCCACATCTGTTTCTGGATACATTCGCGCTGCACCTGGTCTTGGCCGGGAATATCGAGTTGTACCATTCTCCAAAGGACCTCGGGTTTCAGCAGGTACTCCTTTGAGTACATCCTTTGCCCGGTCCACTACTGCTTTGAGCGCATCAGTAGACGCGGATTCAGCTGCGGCGACAATAATGACAGCATCGTTTGTTTTTGCATTCACATGACTACGTAACTTTACAACTTCTTCAGCACTGATTCCGTAATTGGGAAGCTCATCAGTATGAAATAATCCTTGGACTCCACCCCAGAATTTTGCATAATCAGCAAATTCACTTCCTAATCGCCGACCAGGCTGAATTTCCCGTCCAACAAAACCTGCGAATCCTGGAAGGACCAGGGCATATACACCCTCCTGTCGTTTGAGTGCTGACCTGATGACTTTGCTTTCGCTGTGTCGAAAGAGATCCGAGACGTCATGAATGTCTTTCTTTATTTGACTAGGACGGATTCCTTGCTGCTTCAGTTCGTCGCGTAATCTAAGGAGTTCGACTTGTCGTTGAACCTCATAATGAACAACTTGGCCAATGAGATTCAGTTTCTGTACTCCTTTTATTTCGATAATAGCTCCACCTTTTATTGAGACATTGATATCTTGACGAATGGTTCCTAAACCTCGTTTGACTTTTCCAGTGACACGAAAGATTTGTCCTATTCGGAGAGCCGTATCAAGTACTTGTTGAGGTGTTTTCATCACAGGTGCAGTGGCAACTTCGATCAGTGGTATTCCCAAGCGGTCAAGACGCCAATAGGTCCGTGAGCTGTCTTCTCGGATTTTTCGTGCCGCATCTTCTTCTACTCCGATGGTTTGGATTGGTACAGTCAGCCCATTTACCTCAATAGACCCGCCAAAGGCGACGACAACACTTCTTTGGAATCCTGTTGTGTTGGAACCATCAATGACTAGCTTGCGCATAACTTGGATCTCATCAACAGGTTGAGCATTCATCAATAGCGAGATTTCTAAGGCGAACTCAACGGCTTCCTCATCCAATAGGTGGGGTGGTTCTTCATCTTGTTCAACTAAACAGATGCTATCATCATAATTTTCATAAATGTGAATTCGACCTTTTTGGAATTCAAAGAGTGCAGCAGGATCGACTTCGCCAAGTTCACTTTGGGTTGGACGCAAGCGGCGGAGAAAGGTGAAATCAGGGTCCTCCTCGCGGATTTCAGTTGGGCAGTTACAGAATAATTTGGTTTTTGTGTCTAATTGCTGATGAACCTCAATGCCGATGAGCGCTCCCACTTTTTTAAAATCTATGGAACTCATCCTTGGGTCATCTCCTCGTATTGGCTACGTTTCGAACAGTCAGTTATTTCTCCCACCAAGTTCTCCAGCATTTTTTCCCGAATCCTAGATGGCTCTCGAGTTTGAGCAAGCACCCACATCAACTTCACATATGCTGTCTCAGCAATCATATCTTCAGCAGGAATGACGCCCCGTTGGACCAATTCGACTCCAGTTCGATATACTCTCATCTGCACGCGACCCCAAATGCACTGAGAGGTCATTACAATTGGAATTTGTTCTTCTTGGGCTCTTTCTATCGCTGAGAACATCGATTCCGGCGCATGGCCTAGTCCAGTCCCTTCGAGAACAATTCCGTGATAGTTGCGGTCAATAAGCGCGTTCATAAGTTCTCCCGTTCCCCCAGGCGTGGTCTTTAGTAATGCAACTTTGGCGTCGAAGTTAGGCTTCAAAGTTAGTTTTCGTTTTTCATCACGGTGATGGTACATAGACTCATCGACGAGCATATGCACTTTCCCTTCTGTGACCTCACCTAGTAAGTCGGCGTTGATGGTTAAGAAGGCATCACGGCGGCTTGTATGGCATTTTCGAACCTGGGTTCCTAGGTGTAAGGCTATTCGTGTGTCATCTGGGGTCCGATGCATTGCGATTACTACTTCAGCAAAAGGTGCTCGACACGCCGTTAAGACCGCCCCGGTTAAATTCAGGGCTGCATCAGAAGAAGGGCGGTCAGATGATCGTTGTGAACCGGTTAAGATTACTGGGCGTGGGAGATTTTGGAGGGCGAAACTGAGGGCTGCTGCTGTATATCCCATTGTATCCGTCCCGTGGGCAATTACAACACCTTCGGAGTCCTCAAGGTGTTTCGCAGTTTGTTTAGCAATTTTTGTCCAATGACTTGGTTGGAGGTTTTCACTAAATACGCTCAATAAGACTTCGGCTCTAATATTTGCTAGTTCACCTAGCTCTGGGACGACTGTATAGAGATCATCCGCTGTTAAGGCAGGATTGACAGCCCCAGTCTGATAGTCGACCCGACTGGCAATTGTGCCTCCGGTACTCAAGATACTGACCCAGGGTAATCCTTTCTTAATTTTTCGCGGAACTGATGGCATTTCAGGCCGAACGTCTCTCCCTGCGTCCACCCGTTTGAGTTCCTTAATGTTATCTACATGAATACCCACATTATATCCAGAATCAAGCTTGAGTATAATGTGTTGGTCATCCGCGCCAATTTCAGCACGAGGGATTACTATTCCTTCAAAGGTATTATCAGTAGTTACAATGGAAATGCGATCCCCAACCAGGACCTTTGCTTTGCTAAGAGTTTTCTGAGCTTTTCCGAGATATCCGGCCGGTTCCTCTGTTGGCATATTGAACAACCGCCTGTAGGCATCTTAGGGCTTTGAGCTTTTAGGACTTTGCCCAACTCACCCTTACGTCCGATTACTGAATCTTTTTCAGAAAATCGATTTTTTCCTGCTGAAGATTTAGCTAGAAGATACGTCGGCGGAATCGATATAGAATGAGTAGAACGATGAAGATAACAATGATGACGACTGCTATTCCTATCAACGTAAGCTCGCTTGGAATTAAGCCCCCTCCGATGGTAATCGATTCGGTCGTGGAAGTGAACGTATATTGGCTATTAAACAAATCAATACCAATGGCGACAACTGCCGGATATTCGTAGATACCTGTTTGGAGTGCCATGACGGTGTACTCAAGGGTGATATTTTCACCAGGCTGAAGGTGTTGAATCGTTATCGAAGCAATTCCCTCAACGAGTTGGAACACTCCATTCTCAATAGGAATAACGTCCCGAATTACGGCTTGGGTAAAAATTGTATTTCCAGTATTTTCAACAAAGATATTTACTGTTAACAAATCTCCTCGATTGACGGCGTTTGTACTGAATTCTCTGCTAATCGATAGTACCGAGGATGCCTCTTGATATGAAATCCAATACTCAAAATCCTTAGTAGAATCAGAGAGTGGATATTCCTCGCTGCTAATTGGGTAGAAAGGGAAGGTCTTATCCTCAAAGATCCAAGCAGGAGTTCCATTCACGTAGACGCGATTATAGGGTCCATTGATGATTACGGTGCCTTCTCCTGTTAGGTTCAAAAGTGCCGATTGACCCAAGGCATCTCCTAGACGAAATTCGTATGTATCCCCTTGCTGGGTAATGATATCAGAAATGGTGTAAGTAAAGGTTACATCAGCAACTGGGGCACTCTCGAACCATTCAAGGTGAATATGATATTCGCTCAGGCTTCCGATGATTCCTGTTGCGTTAAAACCATCCATAAGGTAAGCTGTGGCGTTATTGACTAGATAAAATGTGTTGTTAAGAAATTCTTCATGAGAGGCGATAGCGTCGTTGAACAGCCACATAGTCTGATTCTCATAGTCTGTGAAGTTGAAGATGCTTAAGGATGGATAGCTGGTATATCGTATGTAATTTTCCATAGTGGTGTTTAAGAAATCTCTGACTTCGGAGGCAGTTGTGGTATTATCCCACGCAACAGCATAGATTGTAGCGTTTCCGGGATTTCCCTCCCAGATTCCCCCATCAATATAACCAGATTTCGTCCAGGTATATAGCGGATTGAAGGGGGATTGTGCTCCTGTACGTGGACGACCAGTCCAACCAATTGTCACGGAATTTTCATCGAAACTGAATTCCACATCAAGATTGACATCAAGCCAATCAGCCGTCGTCTGTGGAACTGGTGGACTCTTTGATTGTAAAAGGTTATTCGTTCCAAAACCTCCGAATTGCAAGCTTACAGCAGGTGCAATAATGGGGCTCAGTATTAGCGTGCTAAGTAGGACCAGAATGAGAATCAGTGTTGTCGTTTTCTTCACAGTTACACACCATCATTGAGTGAGAACTTCTTACCGGAGTGAACCCGAATACTCAAAGGTTGTTTTTAACTTCTTCGTTAAGAAACCTCCGTTTGTATATCAAGTGTGAAACGACTTGATACTTATCCTGACCACACCCCCCGATTGAAAAAATGTTGACTTCCTATCTAATCCCAGCATGATTTCGATGCTGCTGACACACAAAATCCGAATCACTCCAACAACTGAACAGGGCTCAGGAGTGGACTCGATAAAAGCTCCTTCATCTATGTAGGAACAGTTCACAAGATTTTCCGGTAGATACATCTGAAGAAAATTTTACAAAATACCCTGTAAAATAATAAACCGTCTCTTATCCACCTGCAATGATTGGGAGTACAATTACTCGCTGCCCTTCAATGATTTCATCTTCGAGATAGGCTCGTTTCCCGTCAACTAGGACGACAAAATGTCGGTGAAGTAACCCCAATTCCTTTAAAAGTGACCGTACGGTCTTGGTTTCTGTCATTTGAAATTCAGTAACGGTACTTCGTAACGCCATAGCTGTGAAATTAAAATCAGCTTCCATAAAGACACCACCGCAAAGCAATTCTCTCAATGCGATGTACAGATAAAAATATATCCGGCTCCTACCGCTATCTCATGCAAACTTCACGAAATCCTCATTCCTCACAAATCGGGCCCGTGGCCAAGCAGGATACGGCATCGGCCCTCTAAGCCGAAAATCCGGGGTTCGAATCCCCGCGGGCCCGCCATTCTTGGATGGCACCTCCATGACCACCCCTAACGCCTCTAACACTACAAAACCAGTTATCCATTTACGTTACTTGATTCCTTATCTCTTAATCTTCATTCTCGTCCCCCTGGGCACTTTTCTGCTCGGTACTATGGTTGATCTACTGTTGCACCTTCCCCCATTTCCACCCATTCCTTTCAACATCTTTTCTGGTATTTTTGTTATGGTAGCAGGCGCTATAATTGGGATTAAAGCCACCAAACAATTACGAGAAGTGGGAAGAGGATTACCTTGGGGTGAGGCAGATCAAAAGTCGCAGTCATCTATTCTTCTCACGACAGGGATTTTTACTTATACGCGAAATCCTATGACTTTTGGATATACATTACTCCCTGTTGGAATGGGTTTACTCTTTAGATCCCTTGGTATAACTCTCATTATTCCGTTGATAGTCATTATAGTCCAAATTATTATTATAAAGAAACGTGAAGAACCGAATTTAGAACGTCGTTTTGGAGCAGAATATTTGGCGTATAAGAAGAAGACCCCGTTTTTGGTTCCGAGTATACGGTTATATTTTGCGCGCCGTCGAGATGGACAACAACGTTCGTAACTAATACTGATTCATTTGCACCTTGTATTGTTCAATGGCACGCATGATGATTTTTTCTGCAGGGGGTGAGTCCTTCCATTCTTTGACTTTTACCCATTTTCGGGGTTCCAGGTTTTTATAGTTCAAGAAGAAATCTGCAATCTCAGCACGGAGGTGTTTGGCCATCATCGAGCAATCGGTAAGCTCGTAGAATCGAGGATCATTAACTGGAACTGCGATGATCTTATCATCCTCGCCTTTTTCATCTTCCATCGTGAGGACTCCGATGGGTCGAGCTTCCAGAACACATCCAGTAAATGTGGCTTTTGAAGTCAACACCATGATATCAAGTGGATCATTATCGTCATACCAGGTTTGGGGGATGATACCGTAGTCCGCAGGAAAATAGAGTGCCCCGTATAGGACTCGGTCAAGGCGAAACACTCCCCATTTGTGGTCGTATTCATATTTATTAGTCTCTCCCTTCGGAACCTCCACAATCACATTGACTCGTTTAGGAGGATTAGGCCCTACGGGTAAATCACGCCATAGGTTTATCATCAATACACAACTCCAATCTTTGATTTAGCTCAGGACTTTTTTGCTCTTTTCGTTCGTTTCTTTTTTGACTGAACACGTGTCTTGGATGCTTCAGCTTCATATTCTGGTTCTGTGCTTGGTCGAAATTCCCGTGGTAATCGCCACCGCCTTTCTGCAGTTAAATCAAGTGCTGCTTTGACCAGACCATCTCTTGTCTTTTCGAGCGTAAATCCCATCTTTTGCATTAGCTTATGTGCACGATAGTTATCGGGAAGCATGACACCATAGATTTCTTCCAATCCTCGGTCGATTGTAATTTCAATCATATAATCAATTAACTTCGAGCCAAGACCAAGACCTTGCCAGGGATCAGCTATGATGAAGGCGATTTCTCCACGTTTTCCATCTGGTTCTTCAATTAATCGCACCACACCAAGAATTCGATCTTTTCCTTTTTCATTTAAGATTGGCACAATGGCAATTTCACGGTCATAATCGATGTTTGTATATCGTATTCGCACTTCATGGGGGGTATCTTTGATAATTTCGAAAAACCGATAGCGAATCGATTCTTCAGAAAAGTTCTGAAACATTTCCAACCAAAGTGGTTCATCTTCAGGTTTGATTGCGCGGAATAAGACCGTTCGCCCATCTCGCATTCGCCAAATCTGTTCATACCGTTTTGGATAGGGGCTAATTACCAGTTCCTGTGGGATGTCTCCTTTTTTTTCAATTCGCGATAAATCGATTACCACGCGAGCGTCAAGGGCAATGATGTGTTTATCATCAACAAGCAGGGGATTTATGTCCAGCTCTTTAATTTCAGGAAAATCAACAATCATTTGGGAGAAGCGAACAATGAGTTCTTCTAGTAATTTTAGATTTGCAGGAGGAATCCGCCGATATCCTTTGACCAGAATCTCGTACACTCGGGTCTCCTCCATGATGCGTCGAGCAAGGGTTTGATTGAGTGGAGGAAAACCGAGTGATACATCATTGAAGAACTCGACACCGACACCTCCCAGTCCGAAGAGTATGACAGGTCCAAAGAGAGGGTCGCGTTTTGCTCCAAGAATCACTTCAGTTCCTGTTGGCTCAATCATTGCCTGAACTGTTACGCCTTGGATCTTCGCTCTTGGGTTGTGTGCTTTCGCCGCTTCGATAATGGCGTTGTAGGCATTCCGGACTTCGTTGTCGTCATGAAGATTGAGTTTCACTCCACCCACATCAGATTTATGTGTGATATCCGGCGAATGAATCTTTAGGACAACAGGATACCCTATTGTGGCCGCTACTGCGGCAGCTTCATCCACTGATTTGGCGATTCGGGTTTTTACCACTGGGATATTGTTAAATTCCAAAAGCTGTTTGGCTTCAACTTCAGTAAGGATCTCGCGCTTCTGCTTAGCTGCATTCCGTAAAAGCACCGTAATAGGACGTTTTGGTGGAGCACTCTCTATAGGTAGTTCTTCCGGGGTTTCGTATAATAACTCAAGATTTCGTTTATACTGGTACATGTACATGTAAGTGGCCACAGCATGTTCGGGTGTCCAATATGTGGGGTATCCGTTTTCTGTTAAAATTTGGTTTGCTTTCTCAACTTTGTTCCCACCCATGAAAGAAGTCAAGATAGTCTTTTCACAGCCTCCGCGGGCTTCACAAGCCGAAACGATATTCTTCGCGATTGTTTCTGCAGCTGCAATTGCTTGTGGTGTATAAATAAGCAGGATTCCATCAACGTTTTTGTCAGCCAAACATATACTCAGCGTTTCGCGGTAACGCTTCGCATCAGCATCACCTAGAATATCAATGGGATTCCCTTGACTCCAAAACGGTGGTAAACTCTTATCCAATTCTTTTATTGTAGCTTCTGAAAGCTGTGCGAGTTTTCCTCCTCTTTGGAGTAACGCATCTGCCGCCATCACTCCGGGGCCCCCCGCATTTGTGACAATGGCTAGACACGGGCCTTCAGGTAATGGTTGCATCCCTAAGGTTTCTGCGGCATTAAAGAGGTCAGAAATTTCTTCGATTCGAACAATGCCTGCCCGTTTGAATGCGGCATCGTAGACCAAATCTGAGCCGGTTAATGATCCTGTGTGAGATGCTGCAGCCTTGGCGCTTTCAACATATTTACCTGCCTTTACGACGATAATGGGTTTGGTTTTTGCAAAATGGCGGGCTGCACTCATGAATTTCCTTGCATCAGTTATGCCTTCAATATACAGAATTATGCTTCGCGTTTGGGGATCGGTTCCAAAATAGTCGATTAAATCTCCAAAATCCACATCGATCATCGAACCGACCGAAACGAAATTACTGAATCCCAGATTTTGGCTGACTGCCCAGTCGATGATGGCTGAACCCAATGCTCCACTCTGAGATATGAATGCGATGTTTCCTGCTTTTGGCATTGCTTCTGCAAAGGTTGCATTTAGTTGGATGCTCGGACGGATGATGCCGAAGCAGTTCGGTCCAATTATTCGAAGGTTATATTTTCGTTTAAGTTCAATTAATTCCTTCTCGAGGGCGAGGCCTTCAGATCCGATTTCTTTGAACCCTGCAGAGATGATGATTATTCCCTTGATTCCTGCTTGTCCACATTCTTCCACAATCCCGGGCACGGTTTTTGCTGGAGTCGCGATTATTGCTAAATCAATGGCTTCAGGGGCATCGCCTACCTTGGCAAAAGCCTTAATGCCCATTACTTCTTTGCGATGAATATTAATTGGAAAGACCTTTTCACTTAATGCATTCACCGTTAAATTACGCATGAGAATTTGCCCTACTGATCCCTCCTCTTCGCTAGCGCCAATGAGAGCAATACTCTTTGGATTAAAAATTTGATCCAAATTAGTTGTTACCAAATCCAACTACTCCTTACTCCTCCTGTTTATGAAACCTCTTGGATTATACAGGGTTTGGTGATATGTTCGCCTTCGATATACAATAAGCCCTTTCTCCTCCTATGTAGCAAGGAACTTCTCTAAGAAGATGGCATATTCACAGGGGTGTGTGCCATTTTGAATTAGCGACTTGAGTACCCTAATTTGTCCTTTACCTGTTTTTGTTACTCGTGAGAGAATATACTCAATGGCCTTTTTTCGGAAGGTACAGAGCCATGTCTTTTGATCATTCTTAACCAGTTTGTAATAGGGGCAAGTGCGATATTTGAGGGTAAACCCCCCCTCGAAGTACTCGATTTCCACTTGTATCCCTAACTCACGATACATCTCTAAGAGCCGGTCTCCAATTTCATGTATTGTCCAAGGATAATCCAATGGAAATAGATCGTCTAAGGTGGGCTTCACTTGTTTAAGGGCACTCTTTACTGAATCTGCTGCAATTGCATCACTCACCATTTGAACAACTTCCCTTCGATGAAGAGGACTTAAGAATGGTTTATCAATTTTCTTCATCACAACACTCAATAGATTTTGGAACTCCTTGAAAGAAACCTGATACCCTAAAGACTCAAGCATCGCCCCGATGATTAATCGTTGGCTAGCCAATGTTATTGCATTCATTTTCTTAAAGACTATTGAGAAATTTTCATCATCAACAAATCGAACGTCAGCATTGGGCTGCGCTTGGTGGATGTTCTTCTCAATAAACATTTGAGCGAGTTGTAATATACGCGAATCATCATTGTTACTTAGCATACGAATGGCATTTGCCACTCTGAAACCCATATTTCGATAGATTTCTTCAAATCGTCGCCGATCACTGTCATAGACTTTCACCGTAAAGGTCTCATATAGTTCTCGTGGAACTGGAATGGAATCCAAGAACTGTTCATTTACTACGCCATATAGATT
>JABXGX010000151.1 GCA_016550405.1 archaeon
GAACCAGCTGCGGTTATTTGCAAAGAAGCGGGAGAATATATCATGAGCCCGTTGATAAGCATCTTCAGGGGATTCCAAGTGGAATTTTGCCAATTCCTTGTCCTTGATGGGAGAGGTTTCAGGTGGAAGCCATTCACCGTCTTTACTGAGCAGTAGAAGACTTCCGTCCCAGTTGAAGTCATGACTTTGCCCTACTGCCCCGCGACGGGTTTCGGCGATGGCATCAATAATGGCTTGCCCGAACCCGATGAAGACTCCGCCAATTTCCTTGTTCTGATAAAAAATCGGAAAATAAAGAGTACCTTCATTAACGCTAAGTAAGGCTTTATCTGATTGGGCAATATCAGAAGGATGGGTTACCTTTCCAGCTAGAGCACCAAGCACTAGGTCCTGGTTCCGGTACCCCCATGTGGAACTTGAACTCATATTTCATCTCTCCTTTTCAGTTAATCATCATCCTTTCCCAGTCCAGACACCATTTGGTTGTGGAGGTATTCAGCAAGTTTGAGGGCCATACGACCAGGGATTGTAATCAGATAACGACCGCGCACGCGTTCTTGCGTGACATACCCTGCCTCTTCAAGTTGTTTTAGGTGGTGTGGGAGTGTACCTGGTTTGAGTCCAGAAAGCTCCATTAGATCTTGATGATAACGGGGTTGTTCCGCAAGCAAATAGAGAATCTCAATCCGTTCGGCACTGGCTAAAGGAGAAAGCAGTTTTTCCGCTTGATCAGCAGGAACGCGACGAACTTTCTCAGCAGCTGATTTTCCAAAAGCAACCCCATTTTCGTCGATATTCAGTCGTGTCCCATCGGGACCAATGAACACACTACGCATGGCACGGTTAGCGCTTCGCATGGCATCAGACACAACGAGCTTGATATAATCACCTAGTTCCTTTCCTGCGGTACCCATCTGACGACCAAACTCCGCCATCTCCTCACCAAATTCCTCATCATCAAACTCGACTCGGATTCCTTTCCGAGGTCTAGATTTTGGTGGATCTGAAGATTTTGTGGGTTCCTCACGAGTAGTAGTTTTTTCTTCTTTTTCGAGGCGTTTCCGTAATTCCTGCATCTGTCGCTCGAGTCGGTCCATCTCTTCACGAATTTTATTCTTTGAATCTTCTTTTTCACCCTTCTTGCGACCAAACCAAGACATTTCGTTATCAACTCCTAGCATATTCGTCTGTATTTGAAAATCTCTGCATACATTCTTTCACGGGGAGTGTTTTCATAGTAATTCTTTTTCTGCATTTTATCCGACTCCGTTCGGTTTTTTAACGATTGGAACCGTTTTCTAAACGATAGAATTTTTTCGTTCTGAATTAAATTAGAATCGTTCACAAATATAAACCTTTCGAATCTAATCAGAAACTCCCTTTCGAGCCAAGATACAAGTGAAAGGGACATTCCGTACACTTAAAGGCGTTTTTGCCGAATGCTCTGATAGGCGTATAAACTGTGCAACCAAAATCTAAAACCATCATTGGGCTTGCAGCCTTTCCACTGAATACATTCACCTCAGATACTGTTATTGAGCAAGTCACGTCACGGTTAAGATTAGAAAAGCTTCAAGCCGCTGAACTACTCTGCCTTTCAAATGTTCTTGGCAATCCCCGAGGAGGACTACCTGGATACCCGTCTAAAGAACGTGCCGCATCTATCGGTTCTTACCTTCAGGAGTTTCACGTTAGCATTCATGGCCCCTATATCATCTCATTAACAACCACAGAGAAAGGGAAACTACGGACAAGCCGGGCACACATGACCCGATGCTTACACATCGCCGATTCAGTTGGAGCAACCCACGTAACCTTCCATGCTGGTTCGCGACAAGGCGGAGCAAAGGTGCGAGATCGGGTCAAACAACGGTTGAAAGAGATTATGACCAAAGTTAGTAATGATGGCATTTCTGCGGTACCAGCCCCAGAAGTTGCAGGTAAAATTGCTGGATTTGGAAGCTTCGAAGAAGTCTGCAAGGCTGCAGGTGAAGCAGGATGCCTGTTCTGCTGGGATTTCGCCCATGACTTTGCCAGAGGGGGCGATGTCACAACTGAAACCGGTATACTACAGCGCATTGAACTCCTTGAACGAGAAATCGACTTGTCACGGTGGCGACTTCCTGTGCATCTTTCAGGAATTTTAGCTAATCGAAGGGGCGAAATTCGCCATGCCCCCTTAGATGGAGGGAGCAATGTTCCCTGGAAATTATTTCTCTCTGTCCTAAAAGAACAGAAGTTCATTGAAAAAGTCAGCATAGTGTGTGAATCGAAATCTGATGAACAAAATGGGCTAGACTTCAGAGTGGATCAAGCCAGTTTAATCCGAGACTTCATTCACAGTGGTCGACTTGATAAATCCTATGAACCTACACGCCCATCCTTATCGAAGTTCTTTAACTCAACTTAAATCTGAACCGAAAGGTTTCCCTCCCAATTTCCGTGAGTATGTAATCTTAGCGATACACTGGTTTTTCGAAATATCTCCGCATCCAAAGTAACCAGAGCATAATAAGAATTGCATCCACAGAAAATGAAACCACCATAAACTCTAGCAGCGACCAAATGTAAGGAAAAATAACGAATGCTATCACAACGGCGATGAAGGCAAATAGACTAGATAAAAAAGCACCATTACATGACAGAATATAATGATGTCCAACCAACCGTCGCTTAATCCCTATCACGGTTCCGATATTAATAATGGAAAGTAGCAATATCAGCCCAAGTATGAGAATAAAAGCGGTCATTTAATCCCACTCCCGCTTACCAGAATACTTTAGTCTTCCATCTATATTAACAATTTTTAAACGGAAAAAGGTGTGAGTTGGTTTCTAGTCAAAGACCATTTCAGGTTTCGGAGCAACGGGTTCTTCTTTCGGAGCAGCAAGCTTCAAGGCTTCGTTGATGATTTCTAAGGCCTTTTCCCGGTTATTCGGGTCAATCGCCACCATCCCATAGGCTTTGATGCCTAAAATCCGTTGCACTAGTTGGGGGGATAACGCTCCGGGAAGATCCTGTTTGTTCGCAATGGCTAGAAGTTGAGCAGCGATGTCTTTTCGGCGAATCAGGTCAATGATATCCTTACTGTTCAATACGTTCTCCAAGGTGGAATCCGTGACAAGAAGAATAATGCGACTACCGCGGAAGTATAATTCCCACAGCTTCCGGAATCGGTCTTGTCCTGCAAAATCCCAAGTTGACACTTCATATGTTCCAATACGGGCGCCTTCGATTTTTTGGATATCAATAGCAATGGTGGGGACATAACTTGTGGGGGGTACACCGCCATTGAGGAGGGTGACTAGAGTAGTTTTACCTACGCCTCCGTAACCAATGATACTGACTTTGAGAGTAGTCGTCACATAGTCATCGACTTTGTCCATAAAGGCGTCGTATTCGACTTCGTAGCTAATAACGCGCCGGAATTCGTAGGTGACGCGATCGATCTTTTCTCGGAGGGTGTCGTCATCGTCGACGCCTTCCGCACAGAGGACCACGATGCCGCGACCGAGGGGTTTACCAATGTATTTGATAGGTCCGATTTCTTCGATGATAGTGTCTTGGGCTTCCTTGACACGGCTAGCAAAGTCTTGCATTTCTTTGACATTCACAGTAATAATCCAGAATTTTTTCTGAACGACGATTTCATCGCGCGCGTCAATGATGAAGACGTGGTGTATCATCCGGATCCCCTGATAGTGGCTTCCGCTTACTTTTCTTATTCTGGGTCGAAGCTATTTCAACTTTGTGTCGCTAGTCTCGATAGATTATGAGTTTCTTACTTTTGGGTAAAGTTAATGAAAGAGCGTGCACCCAAGCTGTGTGGGGTCGACACTATGGAAGTTACTATTCTGGGCAGCGGGGCGTCGCTGCTTTCACCGGACCGTGTATCCTCAGGATTGATGATTGAGACTGCTGGAGAACCACTCATCTTTGATATTGGTGCGGGTGTCCTCCACCGGCTTTCGTGCAGTCTAGAAGATATCACTAAAATCGAACATGTGTTCATTAGCCATTTGCACGTTGACCATGTCTCTGATCTGGTTGCGTTCCTGCAAAGTCTATGGTTGTCAGGTTACGACAAGACTCTGAACATTTATGGCCCGTCAGGACTTCTGAATATGGCAACTTTACTGGGAGAAATTTTTCCGTACTTGAAAGGCAAAGTCAAGCTCAAATACCATAAAGTTGAACCCGGACTCTTGGTGAAGGTGAAAGACTGGTCAGTTCTCAGTTTTCCTGTGGATCATGGTGATTTCGAAGCTTACGGTTTTCACATGGAGGCAGAAGGCAAACGGATTGTATATTCGGGGGATACAAGACCCTGTAGGGAAGTGATTAAACACGCGAAGGGTGCAGACCTATTGATTCATGAATGCTCGTTGCCCGATCGAATGAAAGAGATTGCAACGACGCACACAACTCCTGGAGACCTAGGACGGCTTGCAGCTGAAGCAGAAGTCAAGGCACTAGTCTTAGTTCATTTGTATCCAGAGTTGTTAGAGGAACTAGGAGATGCGCTACGCAGCATTCGCACATCCTATTCTGGAAAGATCATCGTTCCCCGAGACACCCAGATTATCACCTTGTAAGCCGAACCTCAAGATATCTTTGGACGAATGAATTATGAATTCTAAGCAGTTTGAAGATATGTTGGATAGGGCTATGCTAATTGATGAGTATATGCAAACATGTTCTGAGGAATGTCGTCCCAAGTATGAGACTCGACGAATTGAGTATAGCTTGAAGTCTGAGACACTTGATACTCTCAAAAAGGTTGCCAATCAATTTATTATCGTAGCTATTGGAGCGGATTGGTGTAAGGATTGTGTCGCTAATATCGCCGTCCTCGACCTAATCCATGAAGCAACAGGGATCCCCGTCTATATCCTTGGCGGGGTAAAAACCGATCCACTCAATCCAAACCGCCAATGGGCTGTACCACCCAGCCCTCCGGAAGTTGATAGCCTAAAAATTAAAGCCATTCCGACTATTCTCCTTTACACCCCTGATGGAATTGAGATAGCGCGCATCATTGAAAATCCCCAAATTCTTCCCACACTCGAAGAGGAACTACTTTATCTCATAGAAAATTATCTAGCCTAAATGATCTGGAACTTTAATGAAATCTAATGGAAATTAATAATCTTCTTCACATTGATTTGGTTTTGTTGACCCACCATCTTCGAAAAAGAGCACTCCATAGCCTCCACCAAATGCCGGTGTATGGGCACGATGTTCGATGTCAAGTTTTAGCTATTCCACATCCTTGTGAAGTGGTTCCCGGGATAGTGCTAAATAGACGACGGCCAGCCCAAATAATTCACCCAACTCGATTAAAACGACAGCAAGCATAGGGTGATAAACAAAGACAAAACAGCAACACGGAAAAGAAGGAGAATTACCCAGATGACAGCTAGCTAAGTTCTTTTCCATGAAGTTAGCGGCTTCTTCTTGGAATTCGTTGTTATCCAATTCAACTCCATTATCAAACTGGAAGAAGAGGGTAATAATCTGATTTTCAAGGAAAAATAGAATCAGATTATTGAAGTTAGTAATCTTCATCGGTTTTTTTCGCGGGAGTAGATCCGCCATTTTCGAAATGAATTAAGCCTTTTCCATGGCTGCCTGCCATAAAATACGTTCGACGATCTAAATCACGTCTGATTCTTTCTAAATCCTTGGGGACTTGGTCCCGGGGAAGTGCCATAAACACGACAAATAGGATGCAGAAAAAGCCCCAGACTAGTGCGTAAACCGGACTTAAAAGAAGTAGATATACGAAAACAACGAAAATACTAGGAGTAGTATTAGGATGCAAGTTTCTCGGTGTTTTTGCCTTGTCGTTAGTCTGGGTTTAGTTTCCTTTTCCTTTGGAATCCCAATCACCCTAATGTTCCTTTAGAATTTCACAATTATTAAGATTGTCAGGTGATAATAGGTGTATCACACATCCCCATCATCAAAAAATAGATTTTTAGCTAAAACCATTGGTTCTTACTTCACAGTTATCATGGGCTCTCCTAAAGGCTTTAAATCCCAAGTAATGGAATCCGCTGGTGGGAGCGAACGATGTCATACAGGATATGTCCACGCTGCTCTGGTTTTGTAGAAGTACGACGCACTGGTAACCATTTCAAGGTGATCTGTAGAGAATGTGGAGCAAGCCATCAAACCACGCCGGGAGAAATTGGAGATCCTGTTGCAGCCTATCTACGCTTTGTGGACATCATGGAAGCCGGGGAGCCAGCTCAAGAGGCTAGAGTAAAAAGTAAGCCCGATAAGCCTCGCCCTAAACAGAAGGTCAATACACGACTGAAATCCAAAGAGGAATGGGAAAAACAGCGTCGTGCAGCCGGTGTGACTGCGTTCGATAAATTACCGGAAGTAGTACAACGGATTCTCAGGGATTCGGCCTACCGATTAGTCAAATACCGACAGTTCCCCGAGACTGCACCTGAACCAGGTTGCTCGATCGATGGGGCACCAATCGAAGACCAATTAAAAGCAACTCTAAAACATCAAGGTGTTACCCAGCTCTTTGCATTTCAAGAAAAAGCCATCCAATACATCCTTGATGGCCAAGATGTAGTTGTTTCTGCCCCAACAGCGACCGGAAAAACCGAAGCCTTTGCGCTGCCTGTGATTCAGCAAATCCTAGAAAGGCGAATAGGATGGGGACCCCTACGACCTGCTGAACAACGCGCCGTCCAAGCCATTTTCATTTACCCCACAAAAGCTCTTGCACGTGATCAAGCCGGAAAACTGGCAATCCTCGCATCAAGTGTTGGACTAGATGTTGCAGTGCTCGATGGAGATACGCCCAAATCGGAACGAGCAGCTATTTTCAAACAGCCACCCGATATCCTGATTACTAACCCGGATATGCTTCACCTACATTTAGTTCGTCCACGCGACCCTATTCGTCGCCTTGTTCGCACAGCAAAACATGTCGTATTAGACGAGCTGCATGTATATGTAGGTGCGTTTGGGTCAAATGTGCATTTCCTTCTCCGACGACTCCAACGGATATGTCCCCCCCTGCAACTTATTGGAGCATCGGCCACTGTTGCGAATGCGCAAGAATTTGCAGAGCTGTTATTTGACCGTTCAGTGGTGAGTATCCATTGTGAAACCGGGAAAAAGGGGATTATCCATTTTCTGATGCTTTACCCGGAACGAGTAAGCCAAAGCACGATGATTGCAGGGGTAGCTCGCGAGTTAGTTCGTCATGATCTAAAGACCCTTGTTTTTGCGAATACTCACAAGAATGCCGAAGTCATCAATCTGATTTCACGCCGTACACAAATGAAAAGTGCAGTCCATCGTGCGGGTCTCCCCCTGACATATCGTCGCCAAGTTGAGGATGATTTTCGTCGCGGGGAACTCGATTTACTAGTTTCGACTCCCACCCTGGAGTTGGGAATTGACATTGGTGACCTAGAGGGTGTTGTGTCAATGTTGGTGGGAATAACGCGATTGACACAGCGGATTGGTCGGGCAGGAAGAAAAGGGCAAGAAAGTGTTGCAGTTTTAGCGCTTCGTCAAAACGACGCTATTAGCACCTATTATTGTGAGCACCCTGAGGACTATTTCATGGATATAGATCCTGCATACGTTGAACCCCATAATGAAGTGGTGGCCTACCACCAAATAATAGCCGCAGCTCTTGATATGCCGATCGATTCGGAGGAATTCACCGAATTTCAAACCATATTACAACAGTTGCGTAAAGAGGGACTTTTAACAGAGTCGAAGACCAAGCTAAGACCCGATATCATCCAGGCTCGGCGCATTTTAGCGCGGTACTCTATTCGTGGGATTGGGGATAGTGTACATATCATCCATGAAGGTAAGATTATTGGTGAACGCCAGATGCCAATTGCGATGGGTGAACTTCATCCTGGGGCTTACTATTTACATGCGGGCACTACCTATGAATCCGTGGAATTCGAATATCGCCATGGCGTTGGAAGAGCGGTTGTGAGGAAACTTCCACGTGGCCATCGTGAGATGACTCAGCCAATTCGTCACGTCAACCCCGAAATTATCCATGTCTTAGACACACGGCAGGCCTACGGAATGACGGTACATTATGCGGACTTGCGGATGACGGAAGTCATCACGGGCTATGTAATCAAAGACATCTACACAGACAGGATTTCGAAAACCAAGGATCTCGACCAGCCATTAGAATTCACATATCCAACGAAAGGTTTCTTTTTCACTGCGCCTTACCCCATTACAGCTGTTAAGAAAACAGCTAAACAAATTCAGGTTTCAAAGAAACCAATTGACAAAGAGAACGAAATCCCAGAAGAGGAACTTATTGTGGGCGGATTTCATGCCTTTGAACATACTCTGATTGAAAGTAGTGACATGCTTACGGGGGGTGGACGGAATGCCATCGGTGGTGTTTCAATGGGATCATCGGGGCTCATCTTCATTTATGACGGAAGTCCAGGAGGAAGTGGGCTGGCAAAACTACTCTATGACCGACTGGAAGAGGCTTTACGACGTGTGTCGGTAATTCTGAATGAATGTCCTTGTGAAGCCATTGAAGGATGCCCTGCCTGCACCTACTCTTACCAATGCGGCAATAATAACACCCCATTGTTTAAGGAGGGGGCATTAGAGGTTGCTAAAATGATATTGAAAGGAGTGCAAGCTCCAACAGTTGAGAAACCCAAAATCACTGAAGAACCCCTTGTCTAGTCTTTTGTTTAAATCAGAAATCTGGAGTAAGCTCTGCTCGAATTTTGGGAAATAGGGCTCGAACGATTGGCAGCTTCAATACTCGTCCACCTGCGTCAGGATAAATCTGGTGGAGATCATCAATGGTCTTGTACCCCATCAGAAGTTGATAGATAGCTGGAAAGGGAACTGCAACATCTGCTTCTTTGAGATCTTGACGATTGATTTCATTGATTTCATGTACGTTGCCTTCTTTGAAGATGAGCTCTATTGCTGCCCGATACCAACTCAGACAAAGTGAGGCGGACAATTGAGCAAAATCTGACTGAGAGAGGCGATGTTCCAGAACCGGAGCGATGGTTTCTAAGAACCGTTTGATTGACGGGATTCGAATATACCACGCATATGGTCTTTCGAATTTTGACCGGCTAATTCCTTCAAGGGCTGATTTCAATGCTGGTCGAGAAGGGCGGTAGATCCGGAGAGGTAGCCTTCGACGTCTGGCTAACGCCTTCAGGAAGCGCAATAATGGGAGAATGTGGGCTAGATTATCAAGCCATAACTCATGGATTTCTACAAACCCCCAGCCAACCGTGAGCATAAAAGATCCTACAAGGACATCACTTTGTTTGACCACATAGAATCGGTAAACCGAATCCTCGCCTAAGCGCCCATGTGTAAGATAGGAGTAATCAATCGAAGAGATTTTCCTATAAAAGTCGAGATATGAATTGCGTACATCACGACCCCGAAGATATTCATCGAAGGTATCGTGGCTTATCTCCTTGAAGTGAACTGGTTCTTGTTCACCTTTTTTCAGTTTCGGAATCAACTCTAGCGGAATTACAAGTGTTCCACCCCACGGGATACCATAGACATAGCCTAAACTCCGGTAGAAATAGGGAATTCCTATGATGACAAGGAGTGGAAGTTTATATTCCTCAACGCGTTTTTCAAAAATTGTGTTGAGTCGTCGGATGAGCCCTCGATGGCGGTATTCAGGGAGAGTTGCAACAATTTCCATATGTCCCACAGGAAATTCTGTGCCATTGAGTACACATTTAGTACGCGATAGACAAAAGTAGGATGCCACTCTGGCTTTGTTAGTATCCATGACTAGAAAATGGTCGGACACAGGAAAATCTGGATGGTAATTGAAAAGTCGATCAACCATTGGGCTAACTTCATTCCCGAAGACCGTTTTGACAGTGGCTGTGATTGCCTCCTGGTCTGCACGAGTTGCGGGACGCATGATGAACCCATCGCCTAAGTCTTGTTCCATTGTAATTGTCCTTCTGAGTGTTTTGCGTTCGTTTGTGTGCTTCTTCAAAATTGTATTGGTTGGTTTTTGTTTACATGAAAATAGAATGTCAGTCGAGGAATCCTAACATTTTAAGATGACGAAACCCTTCACAGTGGGGTAATCTACCCTAGTAGTAAGCCTGGATGATAATGACGCGGTTTAAGTATTACACAATTTATCGGTGTAAAAATTGTGGCGAGCATATTCGTGTTCATGGTAAGCTTACATCTAAACTCGTGTTACCATCAGGCATCCATATGTGCTGTCATCGCCCTAGACTAGTTAGAGAACGGCATGTGTTGATATCTGAATACAAAGAACCGGACAGCTCCCAAGTAGAACATCCAGGCGATGAAAAGAGTCAACAGAAAAGGTTAGCAGATTTTTCCGAGTAACTCGGCTCATTTTTCATCAAAGAACTTTGTAACGTGGGTGATTTCGGGTTTTGGGTGTGGGGGCTGGATAGGCTCCATTAACAGATGTATAAGCAATGAGCGCATCTGTGACTGATACCGTGGAAAAGAAGCGTGGAGCTCGACGAAGAGGTCCTGCAAGGATAAAATCTGCCCCATGGCATTGCAAATATGAGCATAGTGATGGGGCTAGATACCGCTTTGCGGCTGGTGAGATTTGAGATGCGTGACGCCATAGAGCAACACTATTCGCGGAACCCGCACCTACCGGATATCCCAACTTGTTCTTGACAAAGCGCATAGCCGCGGCCGCGATACTCAAACCGGCAAGATCCAAAGCAACCGTATCGACGAGGATTTTCGAAATCTTTGCTTCTTTGGCTTTATCGAGGAGTCCCTCAGTTTCAGGTGTACCTTGAAGTGCTTCGAGCCGACCCTGGGGGCGGATATCAAGGGGATTATGGGCTAGGATTATTGCCGCTTTAATCCCTGCCTTCTTTAGGGTATTCAGTTCTTCCGGAGATGTATGATGGCTTATAGCGTCATAAATTGCCAGGTTTACACGATCTGTGTCCTTTGCAGTGATCACACCAGCTAATCGTGCATCTTGTGAGCTACTGTCAATAAGAAAAGGGATTGATGGAGCATGGTCAGCAAGAAAGGTGAGGTAATTTCTCATCGCATCCGGCGTCTCCGCTAGGACATCAAGAATTAATGGAGTTCCGGTTATTTCAGTAAGTTTTACAGCCCGAGTCAAGTATCGTTTTGCCCGTTTCTGGTCAAATGAGCCCTGAATTGGATCAGTTACTAGCTTGTCGCCCCTATGAAATATTGAAAGCATGAGCGTGGTAGGGTATTCACCCCTACCACCACCGAGAATGATATCTCCAATTTGCACAGTTTTTGGCTCAACAAACTGATTTTGATCTGGCATATTTCATACCTCACGAAGAGAAGAGACATGTCTATCTACAAGAGGAGGGTGAGCATTTTAAGTCTACTTCGAAGAGAACCCAGAACGGTCGAAACGCTTTTTAGCATTCTTTCGCCCCAACCTTGTCTTCCATAAATAGGAAGAATCAAGAATTGTTGGCACATCAGCAGTCATCCCGTTGATAATAAAATCACGAAGAGCCCGAAATGGAAAATCCTTTGAATCAGAATAGAATCTATCCCATGGGATAACCATGCCAGATGAATTGTGGGATACTAAAGAGGAACTGACAATCTTGGTCGTTGAAGCCCATCCTGATGATGCAACTCTTTTTGCTGGAGGAACCATCGCTAAGCTTGCAAAGATGGGACATAGAATTGTAAACCTGTGCACAACTTATGGTGAAAAAGGAACTCTGGATCCCACAATGACCCAAGAAGCAATGATTGAAATTGAAAAAGAGGAATCAAAACGCGCGGCTAATGTGTTAGGTGTAAAAGAGGTCCTGTATTTAGGCATTCCAGATGGAGAAGTAGTCGCCCATCTTGAACTCCGCCGTTCCTACACCGAAGTGATTCGTCAAGTGTGTCCTGATATCGTGTTAAGCTTTGATCCCCACGACCCTTATGATCCCCATCCTGACCATCAGGCAACTGGTCGCACAATTTACGAAGCTTGTTATACAAGCCATCTTCACCTCTATTTTCCAGAGCAGTTGAAGAAGGGATTAAATCCCCATATTGTGACCAAATATTTTGGTTGGAATAGTCCAACTCCCAATACCTTCGTGGATATAGGTGGGACAGTCGAGACAAAAATCCAAGCGCTATTTCAGTATGAAAGTCAAATGCAGATGCTTCTTGAAGAAACGAAGCAACGTGTTCTTTTAGCAGGGCTCTCAGTTCCCATCCTTGAGTCCATGGACTGGAAGGATATCTACCGAGTGTGGATAACACTCTCTGCTCAAAAAATTGGTAAGGAAGCCGGGTATCAATACGCCGAAGCGTTTAATGGTATGTATTTTAGTGCAGCTGGAGTTATCTCGGAATTGTTGAACTCAGAGAATAAATAATACAGAATCGAAAACCCTTCCAGCAGAAATTGAACATTTTTAGGGAAGTTCATTTCCGAGGGAAGGCGGTGTAATCTTATGAATGGTTGGGATCATGTCTTCTTCACCACAATCATCTTCATCATAGGATGGATTATGTTCCAATTCTTCTTCCCATGGCTTTTGCCAGCGGCGTTTAGCTTCTGGTTTTTCTTAATTGCCTGGATTGGTGGAATATTCCCTGATTTTGATATTCAATGGAAACCCTTGCTTGGTCATCGCTCTATTATCACTCATAGTGTACTTGCACCGCTAGTCATTGTTACACTCTTCTTTCTCCCAGTGTATTTCCTGGGATTGTGGACCTCTATTGATCGATATTTCATTGCGATGTTCTTACTCGGTTGCGCGTGTCATTTCTTCCTAGACCTTGCCCCCAGTACTCGTTCTGTGCTTAATCGCTTCATGAAGAATCCATTAGAGGCCTTTGTGTATATCGAAAAGGGAATGAAAGCTCCACCAGGAAACATCACCTATGTTCCCAAGAAATACGAAAAAGGGTGGCTCATTGGAAACGGAGCAGCCCTCGTTGCCTTTGTCATCTTATCACTCTTGTTCATCTTCCCTTCACTGGGGCTTTAAGAGCGCTAGCAAGCAATTCCATCAAATCAAGGATTTCAAATCCTCCACTCGCATTCTTTGAGTGGACATCAGTGAAATGAAGTTTACAATTCGGACATGCTGATACAAGCATATCAACTGCCAGAGCAGCCGTATCCTCTAGCCGCTGTTGAGTAATTTCTTTGGCGAGTAAGGGGAAGGTTTTGACTAAAGCCCCACCACCCCCACAACAATCAGCCTTATCTCGAGTGTGTGGAAATTCCTTCAATTGGGTGCTTGGAATAAAATGAAGTAATCGCCGAGGTTGCTCGTATATGCCTAGTTCTCGACCCAGATGACAAGGATCGTGATAGGTTAGTAACCTTTGCTTTTTTGTGTGGAATTTAGAGAGTAAAGGCACCAATTTGTTCTTGTAACGGACAAGAAACTCAGAAATATGAAATACTCGAACTTTCTTTGGTAGTGACACTCCCAATCGAGGATAATCCTCTCGAAGGGCCCGAGCACATCCAGGACAGGTCGTAATTATCGTTCGGGCATTTGATTGCACAATCACTTCCACGTTCTGTTGAGCCAACGATTTTGCGGTCCTGATGAATCCTGCCCTGATTAAGGGGGATCCACAGCAGACCTCACTTTCTGAACCAGACAAGAAAGCATAATCGAGGTTTAGAGCTCTAAGGACTTGATGGGTAGCTAACGCGATTTCAGGGTGACGATATGCTGTTGTGCATCCAACAAAGTAAGCGATTTTAGCATTTGTGGCTGCTTCCTTGAGAGCATCTTTGAGGAGAGCAAACCGTGTATTATGAGGTTCTCCATACACGTTAGAATGAGCAGTCACGCTTTGATCAAGCTCTAAGGTTCCGTGAGGAGCACGATGTTCTTTGACTACATGTTCACGGGCAAGTTCGATGATAAGGGGAAGTTCATGACGTGGTTTACACCAGGCTTTGCAAGCACCACAAAGATTACATTGGTAGAGTCGGTCGACCGCGGCTTCGGTTAAAGCGCTTTTCTGACCACGGTATAGTTCGATGATTAAGGCGCGACCAACTGGACTGCATGCATCTGAACCTGTTGCTAGATGAGTAGGACATGAGTGTCGGCACATGCGACTACAAAGACTGCAAAGGCGGCTAATTTTAGAAAAATCATCAAGCGAGAAGGGAAAATTCGTTGGTTTGGATGAGGTCATTATTTGGTCCCTCCTTTGGCAGTTTTCGAAGATTCTTTGGAAAAGCCCAATTTACCTGGATTTAGGATGTTATTAGGGTCTAAATACCATTTAATAGCCTGAAGGAGGGCAAAGCCGGCAGGTCCATGTTCAGTAGGCATCCAAGGGGCTTTCAAGAGCCCAACACCATGTTGATGACTTAAGGTGCCACCTGCCTTATGCGCCGCCTCAAGCCCCACTTGCCACACCTGATTATACTTTACTTCAACTGCTTCAGCCGTTCCAGCTTGACCAATGAAGATGACATAGATATTTCCCCCATCGGGGTAAAAGTGAGAGAAGTGGCTCATAGTATTCACGCCTGTTGCTTCAATCGCTTCCCGCATCGCCCAATACATATTTTCGAGGTTAGCATAACTGGCAGCGACATCTAATACATCATAAATCATTCCTGGACCCATATTCAGACTCGATGGGTAATAAAGATCGAAACGATTCTCCCACCAATGTTTGGAAGGACCTGGACCCAAATCTTCACTTCCACCGTCTTGACAGATAGTGTCGACGGTGCGTTTTTCAAGGCGTACAAGGGCCTTGGTTGCACTGTACATGAGGTTGAGGACACATGCCCCCTCAGGGGGCGATTTAAATCGTCCAAGGATAAACCGAGTTTCATTTTCATCATACAAGCGAATCAGAGCTGGCTTCAAATCGTGACGAAAAATTGATTTGACGGCGTTCATTCCTGTGGTCAAATCGGGAAACAAGTAAGAGGCAAATTGCGTCGCTTCCGGAGTAGGAGCAATTCGAAGGGTCAGTTCCGTGATAATACCAAATGTGCCTTCGGACCCAATA
>JABXGX010000152.1 GCA_016550405.1 archaeon
CCGAACTCAAACCCTACCACAAACGCGGCCCCCAACAGCTCCGCACCATCGCCCACTCCATTCAAAAACACCGATCTGAACTCGAACGCAAACTCACCGAACGCCTACAACTCGCCAACACCCACGACGAACTTCGCCTCGCCATCGACCACGACGTCCTCTACCTCTGGCGCAAAACCATCCACCCCGACCACTGGCTCAACACCTACCACCACGAACACCTCTACCTCACCCCTCACATCAAAGAACAACTCCTCACCACCGCCCACCACCACCTCAACGTCAACACCCAACAACTCGGCCAACTCCTCGACCACCTCACCACCCACCCCCGCAACCGCACCTACAACCCCCGCGCCATCCCCTACGAACTCTTCTCACCAAAACACAGCCAACACTTCCACGGAGATACCCTCCACTTCTTACTGGATGCCACCAACCAACCATTCAACACCATCACCCCCCACATCACCCACATCGGCCGCATCAGCAACACCCAACACAGCGGCGGCATCCACACCCCACGTTTCCCCGAAACTAACGAACTCAACGAACTCCGCGCCCGCCTCATCGCCATCGCCCTCAGCGACTGCCACATCAACAAAACCACCCACGTCCTCACCTACCACGAAAAAGATGCAAAACGAATAGAATACGTCCGAACGCTCTTCCGCAAACTCGGTAAAACCGACTACAAAACCGAAGAACTAACAGGGAAACGAAAACGTCTCACAATAACAGCAGTAGTCGGTCGACTACTCGAACACTGGGGCGTACCCAAAGGTGACAAACTACTTAGCTCCAATTTTCGTTTACCTCAAACCATTAAACAAGGTTCGCCTGAGGTGAAATCTGCTTACCTTGCTGAAGTTGTTCCCGAAGATGGGTTTTTTGTTGAAAGAAACAGGCAAATGAAATTCGGAATCAAACGCGCTCATGTACTCGACGCAGGACCCAAAACCAAGATGTATAGATACCCACCAAAGATTACACATAGACATAAGCAATTCATCCGGAAGTATGGTATAGAGCGATATGAAGCTATACGCGATGATAAACCCAGAAAACGAATAGAAATATCGAAGGGAAGACTAGATAAACTAAAGTCTCAAGCCAAGACACAAAAAGATGAGCAAATAGCTAGAGAATTAGGACGAATTATTAAAAACCATCCTTGCGAACTTCTTGAAGATGAAAAGAACCTAATCAAAAGTTTAGGCATTCAAATGACATCGATCTTTAAAAAAATCATTCTCCATGAAACCAATCGTGTATCAACAATCTGGGAAATCTATACTAAATCTGAAAATGATACCTATTACTGGGCAATCATTACTCCACCAAGCTCTGGGGAGAAAAGAAAAGCGGCTCTTGAATGGATTAAGGAATATCAAAAGCAAAAATCCCTTAAGTCGATTGAACGAAAAGGGAAGTCAAAGCAAGGAATAGAACGGGTACTCTAGGATTAGAGGCTGAATCACTAACGGCGCCAAGCTTTCACTTTTTCTCTCTCTTCGCGGCTCTTTTGTTGGAACCATGCCCACGGCTTCTCCTCTTTCGAACCATCAGGGTACGCGAGAATAACCCTATCAGTACATGAAAAGCAGGGATCTATACTAGCAAGGGCGATGGGTACGTCGGCGATTTTGCCGCCTTTGAGGATTTCGATGACGCTGGGGATGTTGCCGAGGGTGGGGGCGCGGGCTTTGTGGCGTTCGGGTTTGTCGGTGCCGTTGGAGACGACGAAGTGGAGGACTTCGCCGCGGGGGGCTTCGAAGGTGCTGAGGGCTTTGCCGGGTGGGACGCGTTTGGGGGCGCGGGTGTTGATGTCGCCGGGGGGGAGGTGGGTGAGCCAGTGGATGACGCTGGTGCAGGCGTCGACGGTTTCTTGGATGCGGACGACGACGCGGCCGGCGACGTCGCAGAGGTCGGAGGTGCGGATTTGCCAGTGGGTGTTTTCGCTTTCTTGGTAGGGGGTGCGGGGTTGGGTGTTGCGGACGTCCCAGTGGATGTTGGAGGCGCGGGCGGTGGGGCCGGTGGCGCAGAGGGCTTTGCCGACTTCGGTGTCGAGGATGCCGACGCCGAGGGCGCGGTCGAGGATGGTTTGTTCGTTTAGGATGAGTTTCAGGTAGTGGTGCATGCGGTCACGGATTTTTTCGAGGCGTTCCACCATGCCAGGGACTTGGCTTTTCTCTATGTCGTGGCGGACGCCGCCGATGACGTTGTTGGCGTAGTTGACGCGGTTGCCACAGATTTCTTCGATGATGTCCATGCTGTATTCGCGGTCGCGCCAGGAATAGTGGAAGAGGGTGTCCCATCCGATTTCGTGGCCAGCCACGCCTAGCCAGAGGATGTGGCTGTGAATTCGGTTTAGCTCATTCATGATGCCCCGGATGTATAACCCACGTGGAGGAATATTTAAGCCAAGAATTTCTTCCACAGCTTGGACATAGCAGGTGGTATGGGATTGGGAGCAGATTCCGCAGATGCGTTCGGCGAGGTAAACGTTTTGGCTAAACGTGCGGCTTTCAAACGCTTTTTCGATACCCCGATGGACGTAACCAATACGTGGTGCGACGTCGACGACGAGTTCTCCATCGACGGTGAGGGTGAAGTTTTCTGGCTCTTTGAGCGCGGGGTGTTGGGGACCAATGGGGATGGTCATGGTAGTGGGTGTTTTGGCCATGGTGGGTCAACTACCTGAAAGGTTTCAGTGTAGTCTTTTCATGCCCTATTCTTCCTTAAGAAACTAGCTGTCATACTATGATATATCTAAGATATTCTGATTCTGTTCAATTTTAAACGGTCAACTTGTTCTCGAAAACGTCAAAAGGCGTGAAATCATTTCCGAAATAATTGACGCATTTTACCAACGATATTCCTCTTCGTTAAGCTACATTCTTCGAAGATTAATACCCTACTTTCATTCATCTCATTACAGCCCTCCAGTCTTTTCCAAAACGTATTATATTTTGCATTATAATCTTGAATAATGGCAAATTACCTGATCGCAGCTGCTTCCATAAGTATTGGGGGCGTGTGTAGAATTTCAAGTATGCCTTGTAAAGAAATTTCTTAATGAGTTTTTTTGAAAGCCCTGGTAGATTCATAACCGGCTTAAGAACAGAGAAATCTCGCCATTTTAATTTCGCTAGCCAACCATTCTGGTTTGCCATCTCATACAATGGTGTCCCCGGATACGGTGTACACACAGTAAATTGGGCGATATCAGGGTTTAATTGGCAGGCAAAATCAATTGTTGTTTGCATTTCTTCTTTTGTTTCCCTCGGAATTCCTGTTAAAAAAGAGACAATCGATTGTAATCCCGCTTTATTCAATGTCTTCACAGTCTGGACAACCTGCTCCACCTTAATTCCTTTACGCAGAAAATGAAGTACCCGTTGACTTCCTGATTCTGCCCCAACATAAACGGTGTGACAGCCAGCATCCTTAAGCCACGTCGCCATTTCAGGATGTCGAGCCATGATATCTGCACGCGTCGAACAGGTCCAACCAACCTGACATCCCTCCGACTGCATTTGCTCACAGATTGCCTTTACTCGACGGTAATTGAAGGTAAATAAATCATCTACAAACTCGATTTCCCTAACTCCAAAGTCTTGTTCAAGAAACCGGATTTCGTTCACTACATTTTCCGGTGAGCGTCCTCGCCACTTCTTCCCTACTATTCGGGACGAGGAACAGAAAATACAGCCATAAGGACACCCCCGACTAGTGATCATTGTTGCCACAGGTAAACCAGGGCCATAGTAATTTGTCAAATTAAGAAGGTCATAAGCAGGAAAGGGCAAGAGGTCAAGATTTTTAATATAGGGCATATCGGGATTTCGAATCGTAGAAGAATTAAATCGATAGGTGATGCCTCGCACATTCAGATAGTGCCCCTTGCTGGCATAATCGACAAGTAATTTGTTCATGGTCATTTCACCTTCACCACGAACGACGACATCAATCTCAGGGCATTCATTCAATACTTGGAAATCTTGGAAGGTTACGTGGGCACCCCCTACTACGACCAGCACCTTAGAATCAAATTGCTTAACTAAATTAGCACTGTGATAAACATCTTGGATAGTAGGTGTAGCTTGACCGCTAATTCCAACTATATCCGGTTGAAAGTCTTCCAACAGCTGTATGAACTTACTATCAGTCGTTCGAAGAAGAAGTCCATCATGAATCTGTACATCATGACCTTGGTTACGAAGATAACTAGCAATGTATCCAAGTCCCAAGGGAACACTCAGAACGCCGAGATTATCTCTAATTGCGCAATTTGAATTCGGCACTGTCAGAAGAATCTTCAAGGAAAAAACTCACCTTCTGAAGCCATCTCAATTTCGCCTGTTTCAATTCATGCTTTTTTGCAGCAACGAATGTGATGAGTGTAAAATATCGTATAATCGAATTGACGCCGGGTTTGTCCAATGATGCAGTTAATTTACTAACCATGAGATTGATTCACCTCTACCACATCTCACTCAAGGATTTGAGTACTCCAATAGAGAAGATGGCTAGAATGGGGGTTGGAAACAGGAAATCGCCATTCATCCAGATCGGCCTCTGAAACCAATTGGGAAACCCGCTATCTTTATACTTATCGGTCAGTTTTCTGACTTTAGGGTCATTTTTATTCTATACTCGAAGTTCCTGTTTTATTATTCATTGGTAAACATGAATGCCCAAGTGTTCCAAGATTAGAAAATTCGAGCAAAGCCACAAATCATTGCAGGCGCGATTTTAGTTTTTGTGAAGAAAGGCGATCATACGGTGAAGATCACCGATATTGAAAACGAATTAGGAGTGAGCAAAGGAACCTCGTACCAATGGTTAAAGAGCAAAAAGGATTTGTTTCAGGCGGTAATTCAAATGCCCCTTAAGAGATTTTGGTTTTCACAACCCTTCACACCGTTAATCGAGTATACGCTGGGGTGGCTACTGCTTACATCAGAATCCCAGAGCAAACCAAGGATGCAAAATAGTTTTCATTTGGTTCAAGTCGTATATCCTCAAGGGTCTTAAATAGTAGATAATCCAAACTGATTCAAATCATAGAGTGGACATATGATGCCTAAATTAGACTCAGACCAACTGCGAGCGCGCTGTAAATCACGCGAGTTTGAATGTAAAACGAGTGCCGAACTATCACAGCTCGAAGGTATCGTGGGGCAGCCTCGTGCATTGAATGCGCTGCAATTCGGGTTGGAGATTCCTGACAAAGGATTCAACGTTTATGTGGCGGGAAGTCCTGGCACGGGCCGACATACGGCTACAAATCGATACTTGGAAGAGATTGCCGCGAAACTACGTGAAGTGCCTTCAGATTGGTGTTATGTCACGAATTTTACAAATCAGTTCAAGCCTACAGCCTTGGAGTTTCCCGCAGGAATGGGTAAGGTCTTCGTAGCAAAGATTGATCAATTTATCGAAGCGGCGCGGACCATGATTCAGCGGATGCTGGAAAGTGAAGAGTATGCTCAGCAACGTGAAGACTTATCTCGGAAATTTGAACAGGAACGGGATGAGCTTACCGAGCAGATGCGGCGAAAAGCGGAGCAGGCAGGATTTGTATTGCAGGGGACTCAAACGGGGCTATTAATGGTTCCTATACTCAATGGTAAACCTGTCACGCCGGATATGGTTCCTAAATTAAAACCGGAAGTTCGGAAAGAAATCGAAACACGCCGAGAGGCTCTAGAAACCGAGTTACGATCCGCCTTCCGAAAATTACGGTCCCTAGAGCGGGATCTACGGGAACAGCTTCATGAAATGGAAGAAAAGGCGGTCAGATTTACCCTTGAACCATTACTTAATGAAATCGAAGAAGAATTCGCTAGCAACGAAAAAGTCGGTACTTGGCTCAACGAATTAGCAGATGATCTGATTAAAAACTTAAACGAGTTCATCGGGCGTAAACCGCAAGGGTTACCTCCTGAACTTCTCATGCGAATGCCATCTCCTGAAGATTTTGCCAAACGCTATAAAGTCAATCTCTTAGTCGATAACTCTGAAACCGAAGGCGCACCGATAGTTACAGTTACCAATGCTGCCTATGACCGACTCTTCGGTGTCATTGAAAAGGAACCCCGGTTTGGTGCACTCGTAACCGATACCACCATGATTCGCGCTGGCAGTTTACATCAAGCAAACGGAGGCTATCTAGTGATTCCCGTGCGGGAATTGCTGCTCGCTCCAGCATCCTATCAAGCATTAAAGCGTGCTCTCCAAAACGATGAAATTGTCATCGAGGAACCAAGTGCTGCATTGGGATTTCTCTCAGTGAAAACTTTACATCCCGAGCCCATTCCCCTGAAACTTAAAGTGATCCTCATTGGCCAGCCCTTATGGTATCAGCAACTGTATCAATTAGACCCTGATTTTCGTGAACTCTTCAAAGTGAAGGCGGATTTCGATACATCTATGGACCGAAACAAAGATTCTGTGAAAATCTACGGAGACTTTGTCTGCACTCTTACCGCTAAGGAAGATTTGCGCCATTTGGCTGTCGACGCTATAGCTGAGGTAGTCGATTTCAGTTCAAGGCTCGCTGATGATCAACATAAACTATCTACGCGGTTTGACATCGTTGCCGATGTAATTCGCGAGGCAAACTTCTATGCAAACAAAGATGGAAAATCCGTTATCAAAATATCGCACATCAAAAAGGCCTTGGATGAACGCTTCTTCCGCTCAAGCTTGTATGCAGAAAAGGTCCGGGAATACATCAAGAAAGGCGTCATCCTCATCGATACAGAAGGTGAAGCCATAGGTCAAATCAACGGGTTATCAGTCCTCTCCCTTGGCGATTTCAGTTTCGGTCAACCTTCGCGCATTACCGCAACCGTAGCACCAGGTCGTGGTCAAGTGATTGATATTGAACGCGAAGCTCAACTTAGTGGACCTATCCAAATCAAGGGGGTCCAAATCCTCACCGGATTTCTCCATGAAGTCTTTGGTCAAAATAAACCTTTGAGCCTCTCTGCACGCATTACCTTCGAACAGAGCTATGGAGGCGTTGATGGCGACAGTGCAAGTAGCACAGAACTTTATGCCATGTTATCCGCACTATCCGAAGTTCCAATACAACAACGGTTTGCTGTCACAGGATCCGTCAACCAGCATGGTCAAGTCCAAGCCATCGGTGGCGTCAACCAGAAAATCGAAGGCTACTTTGCCGTGTGTAAAGAAAAAGGCTTAACCGGGAATCAGGGCGTCTTGGTTCCTGAATCCAATGTACAAAACCTTATGCTGAAAGATGAAGTTATTAAAGCCGTCGAAGCAGGGAAATTCCATATCCATTCGGTGCAGACCATCGAGGAAGGAATTGAACTCCTTACTGGAATACCCGCTGGAAAACAACGAGCAGATGGCACCTACCCCGAAGACTCAATCTTTGGACGCGTCGATAAGCGGTTACAGGAAATGGCGAACATCATGCGAGAACATAATCGCCCTATTGACTAGACTGTGTACCGCAATTCACTTTTAAGCAAGATTCGCACAAGCCCCACTAGGGACGCCGGATGTCTTCCAGCGGAGAGACTAACCCAGATATTGAACCGATTCGCAGTGCCCATAGCCAATCCGTATCCAAATTAGCCCAACAACTCGACACAGATCTGGACCACGGACTTATGACTGGAGAAGCTCAACGGCGGTTGGATATATATGGTCCTAACCAACTTCCCAAAATTCGTGGGTCATTCTGGCGAGTTTATCTTGCTCCAATTCTCAATGGACTCATCCTCATTTATCTAGTGGTCATTGTTCTTCTAGCAGCCATCGTCATCTTCTTCGACACCCCAGGCACCTCCAACGTAATTATCTGGATCGTCGTCATCACCTTTAATGCACTCTTGGCAATCATTCAACAATTTCGTGCCCAGAAGCAATTAGAAGCCCTCCATTCACTTACCGCAGATACCAGCCTAGTTATCCGAGAAGGATTGAAAACTGAAATTACTGCGAGCGAAATTGTACCAGGCGATGTTGTAGTATTAGCACAAGGTGACCGAATACCTGCAGATGGACGCTTGTTAGACGCAAACCAACTTACTACAGTAGAAGCCTCACTCACAGGCGAGAGTGCACCGGTACCAAAGACAGCATCTCGATCACCACTCGACAAAGATACTCCACTACATGAACGTCACACCATGGTGTATAGTGGAACCTATATTGCAACGGGCTCGGGACGATATCTTGTAACTGGCACCGGCGAAGCGACAGAAATTGGAGATATCAGTCAGGGCTTGGAAACACTCAACACCGGCGATATTCCACTCCGTCGAAAAGTCAACCGACTAGCAATCTACCTAGGTAGTGTAGCCATTGTTCTCGGAATTGTCGGGTTTGTTTCCTATATTCTCTTTCCTCGCCCAATAAATGGCATTACTCTTACACCCGCTGAAGTAGCCGTCGAAGCAATAATCAATGCAATGACTGTTATGCCAATCAATATCCCCTTACTCACCACCATTGTCTTACTCACTGGAGTTTTAGCTATGGCAGGGGTTGGGGTCATTGTTAGTAACCTTTCTGCCGTTGAAAGCCTCGGTCGAGTCAGCATTATCTGCACCGATAAAACCGGCACCCTTACACGGAGTGAGATGATGGTCAGCCTCATTTGGGATGCCACCAATCTTTTCCAGATAACCGGTGAAGGCTTTGAACCTCGGGGTGAGATCCTTCTAGTTAATGATCCAAATACAAAATCCAAAACTGTATCAGCGAGACCAATTGAAATTGAAAGCTACGACCAGTTAGCACTTTTAATTCGTGCTGGAGGTCTCAATAATGACGCCCAAATTGCCAAAGATAAAGCGACTGAAGGTGGGGCCATGCGGTGGCGAGCCATCGGAGATCCAACTGAAGCGGCTCTCCTCGTCTTACTTCGGAAAAGTGGTATTGACGAAACTTCACTCCGTGCTGCATACACCTTCGAACAAGATTACCCCTTTGATTCGCGATTGAAACGGATGACTCGTATTTTTTCACACCCAGAAGGTGGTTACATCGCCTTCGTAAAAGGGGCCACAGATGTATTGATTCCACGATGTAACCAGATTGGTGATGACCGTCAAGCTCAACGACTTACTAAGAAACGAGGGAAAGAAATTGAACGCTATGCCAACGAATTCGCTGCCGGAGGATATCGTGTCCTCTCTTTTGCCATTCGGCGCTTTGATACATTACCCGCCGGTCATGGGGAAAAGCTTAGAGAAAGCATTGAAAAGAACCTGATTTTTGTTGGATTCACATGTATCGTTGATCCACCACGTGAAGGTGTACGGGAGGCTGTTGTCGAAGTAGCCAATGCAGGCATCAAAACTATTATGCTAACTGGGGATGCTGCAGCAACAGCAGAAACCATTGGGCGCCAATTAGCAATTGTAGAAAAAGATGATTTAGTCATTGAAGGCAAAGATGTTGCAAACGTTCCAGAAGATAAATTCAATCGCATCAGTGTTTTTGCCCGAGTTGATCCCGAAGATAAACAACTCATTGTTGAACGCTACAAAAAAGCCAAACGCGCTGTTGCTGTAACTGGTGATGGCGTTAATGATGCTTTGGCTTTGAGCATGAGTGATGTTGGAATTGCAATGGGAATCACGGGGACAGATGTGGCAAAAGAAGCCTCTGATATGATTATCGCTGATGATAGTTACACATCCATTGTTGAAGGAGTCCGACAGGGTCGAGGGCTCTTTAATAAAATACGGATGATGATTTTCTTCTACATATGTATCAACGTCGGAGAATCCATCCTCTTCTTCGGGACATTCATACTAGGGATTCCATTCCTTACCCCAACCCAACATATCTTTCTGACCATCTCAAGTCACTCTTGGCCAGGACTAGCATTAGTATTCGACAAAACAGCAAAATACGTCATGGAAGAGAAACCACGGGACACCGAATCGATTATCACACGACGCCTTGGCTACTATCTTCTTCTAAACGCTTTTCTGATATTCATCGGATCCGCAATTGCCTACTATTTCACTACGACGGCAATGCTTCCCGGCAGTACTTACCTTGAACCCTACAGCCCTGAGGCTTTTTATAAGGGTCTTACAATGACCATCGCTGTCCTCCTTTTTGCAGAATCGTTCATGGTTCTCAGCATACGGCGAATTAACCAATCAATGTGGCGCTCAATCCGTTTTGAAAGCTTCTGGCTGGTATATCTCCTCATCGGACTTGTATTTCTCATGTTTGCCGGAGTGATGTATATCGCTGAAGTTAATCATATCCTTGCCAGCTTTGGCATCGACTTTAGCTTCATACCACTCACTGCTATTGACTGGGCCATGGCCTTCCTTCTGACAGCTCCGGCTATCTTTGGAATGGAAGGCGTCAAATGGATTTGCCGAAACCGTGGTATCTCCTTCTAGACATCCGGTTCCAATGCAAACCTTTATCCTCTCAACTTAGTACATCCAGGACCCTCTTCAAGGTGAACATACCATGGTTGATGAGCGCATTGCACGTCTAGCACAACTAACCATTGAATACTCCATCGGCGTCAAAAAAGGCGATCTCGTTGGGATCAGTGCCCCCGCATTTGCTGAACCCTTAATACTTGAATTAACCCGAGAAATCATAAAAGCTGGTGGCCACCCTTTTACTCGGATTTATCTTCCTCGGTCTCAAGAGATATTCTACAAATATGCTCAAGAGCATCAACTCGATTACATCAACCCCCTGCTCCTTGACATGATTGACAAACTTGACAGCTATATTGTGATCTTCTCCTCTGATAACCGGAAAGCAATGGCAAATGTTGACCCAGCGAAACAGGCTCGTGCCGCAAAAGCGCAAACCGAGATCCATAAACGCTTCACAGCCCGGCTCAAACAGGGCTGGTATGCCCTCATCCCCTACCCTTCATCGAGCCTTGCTCAAGAGGGGAATATGGGCACCGAAGAATATGAAGAATTTGTCTACAAGGCGTGTCTCGTCGATCAACCAAACCCCGTGAAGCTCTGGCAAAAACTCAGCAAAAAACAAGCCAAAATCACTAACTACCTCAACACCAAAAATACCATCCGCTTCGAAAGCGCCGATGTGGACCTCACTGCAAAAGTCACTGGGCGCAACTGGGTCAACGCCGACGGCCACCTGAACATGCCGGATGGCGAGGTGTTTACTTCTCCGATCGAAGATAGTGTTGAAGGCACTATCCGGTTCTCGTATCCGGGTATTTTCATGGGGAAAGAAGTTGAAGATATCTCGTTAACCTTTGAAAAGGGAGAAGTGACTAAGGCTTCGGCTGAAAAAGGACAAGACCTACTCGATCATATCCTCGGGATTGATGATGGAGCGAAGCGACTCGGGGAAATCGCCATCGGAACGAATCCTGGCATCACAAAGTTCACAAAAAACATCCTTTTCGATGAGAAACTCACAGGAACAGTTCACTGTGCTCTCGGTAACGGCTTTGAGGAAAGTGGTGGTGAAAACGAATCCGCTATTCACTGGGATATTCTCGCCGATATGACTAATAACGGGAAGATCTTCGCAGATGATGAAGTCTTCTACAAGAATGGCAAGTTTCTCATGAAAGTCATCGAAAAATAACAGTCTTTAATGTCACTTTGATGGGACCGATTCCATCTTGAAAATGACCTTGCAGCCTTTTAGCGTGGAGTGAACCTGATTCGCTACTTCAATCATATCTTGGACTGTACCGTTCTCGTCCCAATCAATCACGAAATCATAATTCCCCGCCACTGGCTGAAAGCCCATGCGCATGAGTCGCTCGACGACTTCGCTAGGTGCCGCCCCTTCACTACTCACATAGATTGTCAGGTAACTTCTCAAAAGGAAAGCCTCCAGAACTATTTGAATCCTGACAACAGGCTTTTTATTCCTACTCAATGCGGCATCCCCCCGTGAAAAAGACTCTAAGGGCAATCCGAAGATTATATGAACTCTAACCGTGCGAAACATCCCACGAGGAATTGGCTATGTCACGGAAACCTCGCCTCCCACCTGGCCAACGCTGGGTAACTGGATTTCCCATTCGAACCGCCGAACGCATGCCCGAACCCTTTGATCCCGAAACCTGGAGCCTTACCGTCGATGGTGAAGTCAACAACCCTCATGTCTTCTCATACAACGAACTACAAGCCCTCCCAGTCACAACGCAGCTCAGTGATGCCCATTGCGTTGAATCCTGGTCCATTCCTGACATTAAGTGGGAGGGCGTGTTGTTTAAGGAAGTAGCAAAAATTGTGGCCCCGAAGTCTTCAGCAAAGTTTGTGATGTTTTATGCAGAGCATGAGTACCGTTCAGGGATTGACTTAGAAGTTGCCTTAGAAGATGATGTGATGTTGGCTTGGGGTCGCAATGGCGAACCTCTTCCTGTTAACGATGGATATCCGTTACGTTTGGTTGTTCCACGGCTGTATTATTGGAAAAGTGTGAAGTGGGTGCGACGTATTAGCTTCTTGACAGAAGTTGTACTTGGCTTTTGGGAAAAACGGGGTTACCATCAAGACGCGGATCCTTGGCTTGAACAGCGATTTGCCAATCGATAGGACTCGGTAAAAAAAGAAGTTAAGGCCCTTGCGGGCCTTAAGGACTGGGACGAAGAGAGGTTAATCTCTTCATGATCCATTGCGGATCTGGGAGAGCTCATCAGTTCTTGCCACAAATTTGAGTATAAGGATGGGTACTCCATTGATATGTATCTGCGTATCATCTGGTTCTAGGTCTGGGTATTATCAGGGGATTTAAAGAAAAAGGCTGAGAGGCAAGTGGCAAAAACTTTTGATGGAGGTCAGCAGACGGATGGATAGCTGCTGCACTCAACTGGTGGATGCATACCTCTCGGTGGTGTTAAACACGATGGCTGCGAAAAAGGTTCAGAAAGTATTGGATGATTTCTATTGGATTATGGCTCGAGAAGGGATGCTGCCAGATAGTAACATCTTCTTAATCAAAGACGGGGCTCGGTTTGTGTTATTTGATGCCGGAATTCAGCATTTTTTCAAAGATACTGTTGACGCGATTAGAGAATTAGGATTAGAACTCAAACAGATGGACCGGTTGATTTTGACACACACACATCTGGATCATTCGGGGTCAGTTCCAGAATTTAAGGGACGATTAAAAGAACTTGAAGTGTGGGTGTCAGAAGAAGAGGGAACACTTCTTGAGAAAGGTGATGACACCATTGTCTTAGGGAGTATGTTGGGACAACGCTTGCCTCCCATTCCAGTTGCCAAGAAACTCCACGATGGAGACACCTTTGAAGTAGGGCAATACTCGTTCGAAGTGCTGCTTACGCCAGGGCATAGTGCTGGTAGTTTATGCTTCTTTGAACAGAACCACAGGTTGCTGATTTCAGGAGATGTGGTATTTCGTCATGGGTCCTTTGGGCGCGTCGACTTTCCCACAGGGAATGGACAAATTCTCAAAAAATCGATTGAACGTTTGGCGAGTTTACCGGTTGAAATGCTACTTCCTGGGCATATGGGGATTGCGATGAAAGACGGACAACGCGAAATTAAACTATCCCTTCAATTCGCGCGACAGGTCCTTTAGCAGTCTTGGGCTAGAATGAGGCGATAGCTTAAATTTTGAAGACAGGAATAAGCGAACGGTATGGTGCTCGAAATCGGAAATAACCGGAGTCGCATAGTCGCTTATCTTGCTGTATTTATTGCACTCGTAACTGTATTCGACGTCATTCCCATGCTCCCTGGGTTCTATGGAGGCATCTGGGATTCCTGGATCTTTGTGTTTGCCCCTCTCATCGGTGTGTTACTTGGCCCACTATTCGGGTTCCTCACAGTTGGATTCGGCAGCCTACTTGGTCACATTATCTATTTCCGTGATCCCTTTGAGCTACTCTTCATGCTAGGAGCTGGTATTGGGACCTTGTGTGCCGCCCTAATTTTTCAACGACGTTGGAAACCCGTGCTCCTCATCTATGTCATATTGCTTAGTGGTTATTTCTTGTATCCCGTGTCTTGGACATTACCACTCGTAGGCATCTGGGATATCTTACTTGCCTTCGGGCTTCTTCTCCTATTCTCACTTTTGATGAATCGCAGGTGGTGGCCTTCGGATCGCTGGGCAAGTATATGGTTCCTGCTCCTCTTTGCAGCGATTATCGGGCTTGAGACTGATATCCTCTTCCGTGTATTCGTGCTGGTTCCTGGGCAGACCTATTGGTTGCTTTATGGACTGACACCTGATGCTCTTTACTGGTTGTGGCTCACCGCAGGCATAATCACGCCCACCAAAGTCGCGTTGGGGACGCTATTTACTATCACTGTCGGATATAGTCTGATTCGACTCCTCCCACGAACGGAAATTCCTTTGATAACGGATTATGGGCTCCTCACCCCACGCCCTCCACCCAACGATGTTGGTGAAAAGAAATGACCTCTAATGAAGAACCCCAAACGCCTTTCGTTCCCATCGGAGATGTTATCCAGGCCGATGTCAACACAACCACGATCACATTTCATTGCACCAACGCTATCCTTAGATTATCATTGTATGACAAACACGTACTACGCATTCAAGCAACCGCTCAGCCCTCCTTCAAAGGAAGTCCGTCCTTTATTGTTCTTCCACCACCAAATGAAAAAGTGGGTCACTTGGAAGTCCAAGAAACTAAATCAGGCTGGCAAATCCAATCACCTACAACTCATGTTCAGGTGCAACGAAGTCCCTGTCACCTTAGCTTCTTGGCTCGTCAAGGAACTACAATCGTAGAAGATAGTCAACCCACAGGTGTTTTGTTCTCTCCCAAACAAATTCGACTCTCGAAGGTCCTTTCAGAAGGGGGACACTTCTACGGGTTCGGACATAAAACCGGCCCCTTAGATAAACGAGGCACTCGCATGGAAATGTGGAACCATTACCAAATGTATGATTTCGCTTCAGACCCTCTCTCTACCTGCGTGCCTTTCTTCATCGCCATTCAAAATGGCGCCGCTTATGGCATCTATCTGGATACCCCTGTAAAATCGGTCTTTGATATGGGGGCTACTGATTCCCAAAATTATGTCATTACCGTTGATGATACTGAGCTTGATTATTATTTCATCGTTGGCCCGGATCCGAAACAAGTCCTCTATTCTTATAGTCGACTCACTGGTCAAATGCCATTACCCCCTCGTTGGATTCTCGGCTATCACCAATGTCGATGGAGTTACACTCCTGCTAGCCGTGTCCGAGAAATCGCGTCCGAATTGCGTAACCGCAAATTTCCCTGTGATGGAATATGGATTGACATCGACTATATGGACGAGTACCGCGTATTCACATGGAATCCAAAAACCTTCCCCGACCCCCAGGCGTTGATCGATGATTTGAAGAATGATGGCTTCAAAGTAATCACCATCATCGATCCTGGCGTCAAAGTAGACGATCAGTACACCATCTACCAAGAAGGGATCAAACATGATTATTTTCTCCGCAAACAAGCTGGTGAACTCTTTATCGGCACTACCTGGCCAACCCAATCCGTATTCCCGAATTTCCTCCACCCCGCAGTTCGCAAATGGTGGGCCAATCTCCACACACCATTATTAAGACTAGGCGTTTCAGCAATTTGGAATGACCTCAACGAACCTCAAGTCTTTCTCACACCCGAATATGAAGAAATGGCAAAAACCATACATTCTGACGGTCAGCACACCTACACCAATGCTGAAGCCCACAATCTCTACGGGCTAGCTATGTCCAAGGCCACTTATGCAGGCATGATAGAGTTTCGTCCTAATACTCGTCCCTGGATTCTTTCCCGGGCCGGATGGGCAGGAATACAACGATATGCTGCTGTATGGACTCATGATAATCAGAGCACCTGGGAACATCTTGAACAGACTGTGCCCCAATTATTAAACCTTGGAATGGCTGGAATCCCCTTAATTGGCAGCGATATTGGCGGATTCTATCAAGAGCCAACACCCGAATTATTCACACGCTGGAACCAGTTAGGCGTGTTCAGTCCATTCTGTCGTAACCATACTGCCACCGGCACCCCCAACCAGGAACCGTGGGAGTTTGGCCCTGAGGTTGAAGAAATCAGTCGACGCTTTATCTCCTTCCGCTATATGCTTTTACCGTACCTGTATGATCTTACGCGTGAAGCTTCGTTAACAGGCGTTCCAATAATGCGCCCTTTAATTCTCGAATTTCCCACCGATGAACACTGCCACAGCATCGAAGACGAATTCCTTGTGGGGCCATCGGTTCTTGTAGCCCCAATTCTTCAACAAGGTTTCTCTTCTCGACAGGTCTATCTTCCTGAAGGTGACTGGTTTGACCCCCATAGCCATGAGACTCACCGAGGGCCAACCACTATCACAATGCCCGCTCTCCTTTCCATGTGTCCAACTCTCATACGTCGCGGAAGCATTCTGCCACTGCAACCGGTTGTACAACATTCAGCTGAACCTGTAGACCAGCTTCAACTAGATATCTATCCCTGCGTAGACTGCGAAGACGGAGTCGAATTTCGCCATTATGAAGACGATTACGAATCACTTGATTATCAAAAAGGAGAGTATGCTACGACACAATTCTGGTGCCATACTGAGCTAAAAGGGATTACCTTTATCATCCAACAGCCGGAAGGAAATTACCAACCCCCCGATCGAAAATTTGTTTTAATCTTTCGCTGTCTAGTGCAACCACCAAACCAGATTACATTAGACGGAGAACTCCTTGACTCCTTTTCCGATGAAACTTTGTTTAAGAAATCGGATCTTGGCTGGTTCTGGCAGGCTCGAGATCAGACCGTCCGTGTTGTGTTTTCTGATACCCGTAAACGCCGTGAAGTTCACCTGCAGCTGAAGTCGTCTTCTTCGGAGTAGGCAACGACCCAGAAGGTTTTTACGGGTAAATTCCTAGCCTGAAAGACAGTCTCAGATTCTCTGAATATCGAGGTAGACGGTTATGGCAAACTTACCTAAACTGGATACGAAAATTAAGGCTGTCACGATTTACCGAAACGGTGCTAAAATCGAACGGACAGGTCAAATCGAATTAAAACCTGGCACCCATAAACTCGAAATCGCTAACTTAACCCGCTTTTTAGATAAGGAAAGTGTACGTGTCTCAGGGCGTGGCCAGGCTACCATTGTAAGCTTCGATACGATTGACACAACAGTCGAAGTAAGCGGTTATGATAAACTTGACACCCTCATCAAGAAACGTGAAGATTTGCAAAAGCAACTCAGCACAATTCAAAATGAGCTCCAAAGGATAACCCGCCGAATGAACTTCTATAATCAGGTTTTAGATAACTCCGCAGGGGAATTTTCTCGCTGGATCCCTGCAGGTGAAAGTAATGTCGACCAGCTCAGTTCCCTAGAAACTTTAGTGACGACGCAAGTAGATTCACTTACCCAATCGCAAATGAAGCTTCAAGAAAAACGGGAAAAGATCCAAAAGGAAATCGCGATCCTGAACCGCGAAATCGAAAAATTCCGAAGTGATGTAAACCAATACGAAGTCAGCAACAGTGTGTTCATCAACGTTGATGTCCATAAGTTAGGTAAATGTGAATTCAACATCTCCTATTTTGTCAACAATGCTTACTGGGAGCCTACCTATGATTTTGTCCTCTCTGAGGAATCAACCGAAGTCACCATGTACACAGTGGTCCAAAACAACACCCAAGAAGACTGGGATAAAGTCAATCTCACGGTGTCAACTGCGTCTCGACGCACTGCATCAATCACAGAGCCTTCACCCTACTTTGTCTCAATCTATCGTCCTCCACCCCCTGCCCCCCGACGAGACCTTAGGATGAAAGCTGCGAAAATGGCCGCCCCCGCCGCTTCAGGTGCCGTTGCCGATGAAATCGAAGCCGCTGAATTAGAAATGATACCAGAAGAACCACTCCCAGAGATGGCTCCTCCCC
>JABXGX010000153.1 GCA_016550405.1 archaeon
GAATGGGTTCCCGTTACAGGGACAGACTCCTCTTCCCGTCTCTCCACACAGTAGGCATGGGCTCTTAGAAATTCACTCATATAAATTCAAGGGTCGCAGTGAATGAAGACGCTTCATTACGATTTATCATTAAATGCCCTTTTGGTTTAATTTCGAAGACGTATATGTTCAATTCCTAACAAATGACATGAACGCGTTTGTTTAACGTCATTTATTTTGCAGTTTGCTTGGGCAATAGCTTATTTCACTAACACCTTAGCTTCTTTGCCTTCCCACACGCCGTGGAGGTTGCAATAGATTTGAGCAATCAGCGTTGTGGATTTTTCCACGGTAATAGTAAGTGTTGCCTTATAGTTATTGGTCATGGTGGGATAGAAGTAAATTTGGGCGATTGGGCGTAGATCAGCGTAGAGCAGGACCCAGTTTATCCAGTGACCTAACATGTTGGGATGGTCTCCGCCATCGATGCCGCCTATTTTGAGTTTTACTTGGAATGGTTCGTTGGCATTGACAGAGGTGGGTGCTTCAATGATTGGAAGATGTTTCTTGGCCATATCCGTGAGTGTAGTCCAGTCTTTGGGCTTATTAAGCTCGGTTAATGAATAGTCTTTTTCACTCATTTTCCGTCTCTTCCACTATTTCGGTATTAATGGATTGATAATTTTTCTTTCACTAAAGTGTTCCTTAATTTCCTTTAGAAGGAATTAAGGGTCACATCAATATCATCTGCTCTCAATGTGGAGAAATTCGAGATATGAAGCCGAAAGTGTGGCAAATCTAATGAAACAAATCGTTTCAGAGCTAGAAGTCGAACCGGTTGGACAACGACTAGATCTCTATATCAAATGCGAAAAATGCAGTTAAATCCAATCTATGAACTTTCATTCTTTTGCTTATCGGACAAATGATGTGGCTACCTTCGGATTACTATTTATGAAAAGATAGGCTGGACTATAATTCACCAATGTCCTCGTTCCAAAGCTGTGGATGTTCGTCGATGAACGTCTGCATCATGTCTTTACATTCAGGTAGATCCAAATCAACGACTTCCACACCGTGCGATTCCATGAATTCTGGTGCACCAGTAAACGTTTTAGATTCACCAACAACGACCCGGGCGATCTTGAATTGCACAACGGCCCCTGCACACAGGTAACAGGGCATTAGTGTTGAGTATAATGTGGTACCAGCATAGCTGCCCATGCGTCCAGCATTATGGAGGCAATCAATTTCTGCATGCAGAATAGGATTATTTTGTTGTACGCGTTGATTATGTCCTTGCCCAACGATAGTTCCATCCTTTACCAACACGGAACCAATAGGAATACCACCCTCTTCGCGGCTTTTTTTCGCTTGTTTAATAGCGGCTTGCATGAAAGGGTCCATCGTTCGAATCACCATCGCATTAAGTGATTATATTTTTCAAAAGGGATTAAGATGATATCTGAAGTCGTTTCTTATTATTTGCATTTTCCTCAGCTAGACGTTCAAAGATATCAGCTGCCTCGCTCAGGAAGCTAATTTTTTCAGCAGCATCAATGTAGAATTGTTGAATCTGATTTTCCATTGTAAGGGCAAGCTGGATTAGTTGGTCGTCAGGACACCCCGGAGGGCATTCTGTATGGGGACGATATTTTTGACTGCTTAATCCCGTTATGGGTTCTAGAATCATTTCAGTAGTATTTTCTCGCCGTACTCGCATCAGTGTCTGTATGCGTCGTTGACCTTGGACGATGCGAGATTCAAAAATGCTTTTCAACTCTTGATTTTGGGTGATGGTTGTTGCTGTTTCATAGTATGCTGTACCCATGGCTTCAAGTTCCATGGCGAATTTGAGAACTACTCCAAATGTTCCTAGTGACATGAACTCACCAAGTTAGAACCAGCGTGTAA